>JBEGTA010000241.1:0-4251 GCA_041179665.1 Pseudomonadota bacterium | reverse complement strand
GGCGCTGGGACATGGTGCAAGCCGCGCAAGCTTGGCAGCAAGCCCACCCAGGGCAAAGCTTGCACGAGATGACGGAAGCCCAGTTGGCGTCTTACCTGAGCACCGCTTATGCGCCTGAAGTCGATTTGCTTATTCGCACCGGGGGTGAGTCGCGCGTCAGCAACTTTATGCTTTGGCAAGCGGCCTATGCAGAACTGTTTTTTACCGATGATCTGTGGCCTGATTTTTCTCCGGCACGGCTGAAAGAAGCCATGGTTTGGTTTGCTGGGCGTGACCGTCGGTTTGGCTCATCCGCACCGCTTTAATTGCAGTCGTTGTTTTTCAATTGAACAGCCTGAGAATCTTTCTGCCATTGGCTGCTTAATCAGTGAATGGGTATTCGTGCCATCGGTGATGGATTTCGATGCGAATAGAATGAAAAAAAGCTTCTTGAACATCGAACATTTTTCATCGATTTAAAGGCGACGTATTTTTTGCCAATCATCTGCAGCAAAAATACCCCTTGAATTAATCGTCCGTGACTTTTTATCTATCCCGTGAATCAAACACCATGACCCATCGCAAAGGCATCATTCTCGCGGGCGGTTCAGGCACACGTCTGTACCCTGTCACGCAAGCGGTCAGCAAACAGCTCATGCCGGTTTACGACAAACCCATGGTGTATTACCCGCTGACCACGCTCATGTTGGCGGGTATTCGTGATGTCTTGTTGATCAGCACGCCCCAAGACACGCCGCGCTTTGCCGATCTCTTGGGCGACGGCAGCCAGTGGGGTATGAACATCCAATATGCGGTGCAGCCCAGCCCCGATGGTCTGGCCCAAGCCTTCATCATCGGCAAAGACTTTGTGGCCCACCAGCCCAGCGCCTTGGTGCTGGGAGACAACCTGTTTTACGGTCATGACTGGGTCAAGCTGTTGCACAACGCCAACCAACGCACATCGGGTGCCACGGTGTTTGCCTACCATGTGCAAGATCCTGAGCGCTATGGCGTGGTGGACTTTGACGACCAACAGCGCGCTTTGAGCATCGAAGAAAAGCCGAAGGCGCCCAAAAGCAATTACGCCGTCACTGGGCTGTATTTTTACGACTCTCAAGTCTGCGACATGGCTGCAGAGATTCAGCCCTCCGCCAGAGGGGAGTTGGAAATCACCGATGTCAACAAGTGCTATTTAGCGCAAAACCAGCTCAATGTCGAAATCATGGGCCGTGGCTATGCGTGGCTGGATACTGGCACGCACGACAGTTTGCTAGAGGCCGCGGGCTTCATTGCCACACTGCAAAAGCGCCAAGGCTTGATGGTGGCTTGCCCCGAAGAAATCGCGTTCCATCAACAGTGGATCAGCGCTGAAAGTTTGCAAAAGTTGGCGCAGCCCTTAGCCAAAAACGGCTACGGTCAATACCTGCTCAATTTGCTGAAGTAAAGCCATGCCCTACACCGTCACGCCCACCGCTATACCTGACGTGCTCATTCTTGAACCCCAAGTCTTTGGCGATGCGCGGGGTTTCTTTTTTGAAAGTTTCAATCAACAAGACTTCAACCAAGTCACGGGGTTGGATGTGCAATTTGTGCAAGACAACCACAGTCGCAGCGCCCAAGGTGTGTTGCGCGGTCTGCATTACCAACTGCAGCAACCCCAAGGCAAGCTGGTGCGCGTGGTGCGCGGTGTTGTGTTCGATGTGGCGGTGGATATCCGCCGAAACTCGTCCACCTTTGGGCAATGGGTGGGTGTGGAGTTGACAGAGGACAACCACAAACAAATGTGGATTCCGGCCGGTTTTGCACATGGCTTTTTGGTCTTGTCAGGCAGCGCAGATTTTTTGTACAAAACCACCGATTACTACGCCCCCCAACACGAGCGTTGCATTGCCTGGGACGACCCTGGCATCGGCATCACCTGGCCACCAGGTCTACAACCGAAACTCTCTGCCAAAGACCAAGTGGGTAAGAGACTGGCCGAGGCGGAATTCTGAGCGTTCGGTATTCAGTCCACGGGTTGAAAATTTCATTTTTTCTGAGATCCGAACGCGCTGATACCCAAGTGACTCCGTGCTCTTTTGTCATTTTTGCGCCTTGATCACGCCCTGATGTTTATCCTCTCCAAACTGCTTTCAGCCATCACCCAGCCTCTCTTTTGGTTGGCGGTGTGGTGGGGTGTGGCGCTTTTGTTGCTGACCTTCTTGGCGACATGGCGGCGTGCTGCTTTGCGCATGCTTTGGAGTGGCTTGGCGGTGCTGGGGCTGTTGGGGTTTGAGGCCTTGCCTCAAGCACTGTTGCGCCCGCTGGAAAATCACTACCCAGTGCCAACCCCAGACTCGGTCAGCCGTCACGCGGGCATCATCGTTTTGGGCGGTGCGGCCCAACACCCCGGCATTTTCAAAGCCCGTGGGCAGGTGCCTTTGGGGGAGGCTGCCGAGCGCATGTCGACGCCGGTGGGGTTGATGCGGCAGCACGACAAGCTGCAATTGATTTTCTCGGGCGGCGAAGGGCGCTTGTTGGCCACGGGGGTGACCGAGGCTGAGTTGGCGAAAGCGTTTTACGAGGAGCAGGGTGTGGACATGCGTCGCGTGATCCTCGAAGGGGGCTCGCGCACCACCCGAGAAAACGCCCGCCAGGTGGCTGCGTTGTTGGGCGATCGGTGTCAGCAGCCATGGTTGTTGGTCACCTCGGCCTGGCACATGCCCCGGTCTGAGCCCGAGTTTGTGGCGGTGGGCTGTCAGGTGACGCCTTACCCGGTGGACTTCAGAACAGGCGACGCCACGCCATGGACCGAGTATTCACTGGCCCGCAGTGTGATGCTGTGGCAAGTGGCCTTGCACGAGTGGTTGGGCTTGGCGGTGTACCAGCTGACCCGCCCTGGAAAGCCCTAAGCCCAACAGTTCTGCCCTGACTCTCAAGAGAGAGTACTAACCCGGCCTTTGTGCCTGCTCGCATTTCACCTGAATCCATTCAGGCAACCCAACGGCCTTGAGCTTGGCTGCACTCAGGCAACCGCCCCAAACGCAGCCCGTGTCCAGTGCCCACACATCTTGGCGTTGCAGTTTGCCCAAGGTGGACCAATGACCAAAAGCCACCGTGACATTGGCCGTTTGACGGCCGGGCACATCAAACCAAGGCATGAAGCCCGGAGGTGCTGAACCCGCACCTTCTTTGCTGGCAAATTCCATCGCCCCATCGGCTGTGCAAAAACGCAAGCGCGTGAGCGCGTTGACCACGGCGCGCAGCCGGTCAGCGCCGCTCAGAGCGTCGTTCCAAGCATCGGGCGTGTTGCCGTACATCTGCTGCAAAAAGTGGCTCAGGTCGGGGCCGCGCAACACGGTTTCTACTTCTGCCGCCAAAGCCAGCGTTTGCGCCACGCTCCACGAGGGCAACACCCCCGCATGCACCATCAGCACGTCGTGCTGCCAGATGGCCAAACGTTGGTGACGCAGCCAGTCGAGCAGGGCCGGCCGGTCGGGGGCCTGCAAAAGGTGGTCCAGTGTGTCGAGTGGCTTGGTTCGGCTGGCCCCAGCAGCCACGGCCAGCAGGTGCAAATCGTGGTTGCCCAGCACACACTGCACGGCATTGCCCAAGGCCATCAGTCGGCGCAACACCTGAGCGGATGCCGGGCCTCGGTTGACCAAATCGCCCAAAACAAACAAGGTGTCGCGGCTGGGCGAAAAATCTATCTCAGCCAACAATCGCCCCAGTGGCGCATCGCAACCCTGCACGTCTCCCACACAATAAACAGCCATAAAACCCCCTCGTTTGGGATTGTCCTGCCTTTTGGCATGGGTCACGTCACTCTTGGCACAATGGCGGTTATGGACTTTTTATTGATCGCTTTCTTGACCCTGCTGAACGGGCTGTTTGCCATGTCTGAATTGGCACTGGCCTCGAGCCGCAAAGCCCGTCTGGCCGCCATGGACGAAGCCGGGGACAAGGGAGCACATGCCGCGCTCAAATTGCTCGAAGAGCCCACCCAGTTTTTGTCCACGGTGCAAGTGGGCATCACCTCCATTGGCGTATTGAACGGTATTGTGGGCGAGGCAGCGTTCAGCGATGGGTTGGCTTCGCAGCTGGTGCTTTGGGGTTTGACCGAGTCGGTGGCCAGTGTCTCGGCGACCGCCATTGTGGTGACACTCATCACCTTCACCACCATTATTTTTGGCGAGCTGGTGCCCAAGCGCATTGGGCAGCTTTACCCCGAGGCGGTGGCCCGGTTGGTGGCGCGTCCTATGGCGGGGTTGGCCAAAGCGGCGGGGCCTTTTG
>JBEGTA010000240.1:0-18095 GCA_041179665.1 Pseudomonadota bacterium | reverse complement strand
AGGCCCGCTGCGCATTGCCGATGTGGAAGACGCGCAGAAGAAGATCATGCGGATTGCCCGAAAACTCTCCGATGCAGGCGATCTGGTGCTGGGTGGTGGAGAAGATTTTGTCTGATCCCCGTCGCCGCGTTCACGCGCCCAACACCACCGACTTCAAATCGCTGGCTTTCTTAAAGTCCAGCGACAAAGACAAGGGGTTTGCGCACCAAGGCATCAAGCCGTCGGTCGCCTCGGGTTTTTTGCTGGCCCGCATCGAGGCCATGCCGAACAACACGTTTTCTGCGCCGCGCCGCCCAATGGGCTTCAACGCCACGGCGGGTGTGTCCCCAGCAGGCAACGCCCTGCCCCCAACTCAAGCCGCAACGTCATTGCCGGCCGACCCCGAAGCCTTAGAGGCGGCACGCGCACAAGCGTTTGCCGAGGGTCTTGCGCAAGGCCGCTCTGAAGGCTTGCAACAAGCGGCCGAGCAACAACACGCCCGGCAACAGGCCACGCAACAGGCGCAAGAACAACAAGTCAAACAACTGCTCACGGCCATTCAAAACGGCATGTCGGAGTTCCGCCAAGACCCGGCCTCTTTGTTTGAGCCGCTCAAAAAACTGGCCTTGCGTTTGGCCGAAGAGCTGGTGCTGGGCGAGCTGAGTGTGAGCCCGCAAGCCATCGACCGCTTGGTGCAGCGCTGTGTCGACACACTCGACACCTCGGCCTCCACGCCCTTGGTGATTCAACTGTGCCCCAGCGATTTGGCGCTGTTGCGCGAACACCCCGAAACCGAATCTGACCGCCCCGACCACTGGACCTGGGAAGTCGATGCCAGCTTGCTGCCCGGCAGCGTGCGCATCAAGGCCAACGACACCGTAGTCAGCGATTTTGTCGAGACCCGCTTGACGGCATTGGCGCAATCGCTGCTGAAGCCCGAGACCGCGTGGACCTCGCAATCGGCCTTCAACCCGGCCCGCTTTGCCCAACGCCCAAGCACCAGCTTGGTCGAAGACGTTGAGCCACGCTCTGCACCGACTTTTGCGGATGCGTCTTTTGCAGGAGCAACAGTTGCCAAAGCCGAAGCCGACGCCGAGATCCATGCAAATGCAAATGCAAATTCAGATGCAAATGCAGAGGCAGAGGCAGAGGCAGAGGCAGTGTCCCCTTCTGACTTTGCGCCAGTCGCTTTTTCATCGACCGATGGCGACGAGCAAAACACGGCAGCAGAACCCACCGGGTTCTCGCAGACAACCGATGCCGCAGAGCCTGCCGAGGCCGCGCCAAAAGCCATCGATTCGGTGTGGGACAACCTGCCCGACTTGGCGCTTGAACCCGAGAGCCCTTCGGCCAATCCAGCCGCTCCACAGGACCCTGAACATGCATGATTTTGGTCAATCGGTGGACGAGCTGTTGCCACAACTCAAAACCCGCGCCCCCGAGAAATGCGGCACCTTGGTGCGGCTGGTGGGCTTGCGGCTAGAGGCCCGCGGCATCATGGCCCCCGTGGGGTCGAGCTGCATCATCACCGGCACCGAAGGCCAAGAGGTCGAAGCCGAGGTGGTGGGTTTTCATGACCAAACTTTGTTTTTGATGCCCTTGACCGAGCCCACCGGCATCGGCCCGGGATCGACCGTGCGGCTGGCGCAAGACTTGGGCACCGCCGGCTTGGGCCCAGCGCTTTTAGGCCGCGTGATTGACGGCCGTGGCGAGCCCCTGGATGGCCGCCCTCGCCCGCAATACGAAACCCGTTTGAGCCTGCAAGGCTTGCCGCTCAACCCGATGGAGCGCGGCCCCATTGACACCATTTTGGATGTCGGGGTCAAGGCCATCAACGGCGTGTTGACGCTCGGGCGTGGCCAACGCATTGGCTTGGTGGCTGGCTCTGGCGTGGGCAAAAGTGTGTTGCTGGGCATGATGACCAAGTTCACCAAAGCCGACGTGGTGGTGATTGGCCTGATTGGCGAGCGCGGCCGCGAAGTGCATGCCTTCATTCAAGAAACCTTGGGCCCTGAGGGCGTGGCCAAATCGGTGGTGGTGGCTGCGCCGGCCAACGTGTCGCCGGTGCTGCGCCTGAAAGCCGCGCACATGACGCATGTGATTGCCGAGTACTTTCGCGACCAAGGCAAAAACGTCTTGATGCTGGTCGACAGCCTGACCCGTGTGGCCCATGCGCAGCGCGAAATTGGCCTCGCCATTGGCGAGCCGCCCACATCCAAAGGCTACCCGCCTTCGGTGTTTGCCTTGCTGCCCAACTTGATTGAACGCGCCGGGGTCGGCCGCCACGGCCATGGCTCGATCACCGCCATCTACACCGTGCTGGCCGAGGGCGACGATGCGAACGACCCGATTGTGGACATTGCCCGTGCCTCGCTCGACGGCCAAGTGATGCTGTCGCGCAAGTTGGCCGATGCGGCGCACTACCCGGCGATTGACCTGAATGGCTCGATCTCGCGGGTCATGCAAAGCCTGCTGCCCAGCGAAGACCTGAACACGGCCAACCGCTTTCGGCGGCTGTGGACGCTGTACCAACAAAACATGGATTTGATTCAGGTGGGCGCCTACGAAAGCGGCACCAACCCCACTTTGGACGAAGCGATTCGGCTGCGCGGTGCCATGGAGACTTTCTTGCGGCAAGACTTGCACCTGAACGAAGAAGAAGCCGTGACCCGTCAAACCCTGCGCGAACTGATGGCCAGCTGATATGTCAGACGATCTCAAACCCCGACAGTGCTGGACATTTTTGGCACAAAAAGCCCAAGATGCCAGCAACCAAATTCAGACCGAATTGGCGCAACTGCAAGCCCGCATGCAGGGCTTGGTGCAAAACCAAGAACGGCTAAAAACGCTGTACGAGGAATACCGGCAACAGGCCAACGCGCAAGGCCAAGAGCAAAGTGGCATGGGCGCGGCGATGAACCAACGCCAGTTCATGAACCAATTGTTGTCGCTCATGCAGCGGGTGGAACTCGATGTTCAGACCGTCAAAATGCAGCAAAGCCAAACCCGCCAACGCTTGCTAGAAGCCGAGCGTGAACGCTTGAAGATGACGTCCTTGGCCGAGCAAGACGCGCGCAATGTGCAGCTCAACTTGAACAAGCGCGAACAACGCCAAATTGACGCCTTGGGCCTGAGCCGGTTCAACCAGCGGGAGGCGCACTGATGCGCTCAGCAGACCCGAGCCGAAATGCGGTCGACCGGCGTGCCAGGCGGAATGGCTTGCCACTCGCGCAAGATGCCCTCGCTGTCGACCACCCGTCCACCCAACCGGGCGGCGGCGTGCATCGACAAATGCAAGATGCGCACTTGGCGCGTCTGGCAGTTGATTTCCATCTGCGAGCGGGTCGACAAGAAGGTGTCACCGGATTCGGATTTTTGCGCCACCTTGTAATCCATCATCGACCAAAATCGGCGCAGTGGCCCTTCGCGGCTCACGTTGGCAATGTCCACCGAGACCGCGCCTTGGTCGTACAAACCCACAGAAGCCCATTGCGGCGTGGCGGCCACGGCCTGCAGGTGGGCGCCGCCCCACAGGGCCAAAATCCCCAAAATGCTGACAACTTTCAATTTGACAGTATTCATGCTTCAAAATTCAAAAACTAATATCCGGATCATACGACCATGAAAAGAATCATCCTAGAAGTCCTCTTGGTGTTGGGCCTGGCAGGGGCAGGCTATTTTGGCTGGACGCAACGCGCCGGGGTTGAAGCTTTGCAGCCCCAGGTGACCGAGCTGACCGAGAAGGTGGACGAGTCCACCAAGGCGCTTGAAGCTGCCGAGGAAGAGCTGGCCAAAGTCCAAGAAGCCCTGAAAGCCACGCAACCGGCCACGGCCGAATTGAGCGCGGTCAAAGCCGGTTTTGAAAACGGTGACGTGCTGAAAGACTTGGAAGGTCTGTATGCCAAACAGAAAAACCTGAGCGCTGAGCGGCAACTGGGTTTGGCTTTGGTGCGCATGTTGACCAAGGGCAGCGAAGACCCTGCCACGGTTGAGGCGCTGCAAAAAACGCTCGATCAGGTTGACTGGAAGAACAAGCAAAAAGTCATTTGCGCTGCGCAAAACGCGCTGGCTGCAGCAGGCAAAGAAGTCAAAGTTTTGGCCGAGTGCTATGTGCCTCCGCCCAAGTCCGGAGACGATAAAAAAGCCAAAGACGAAAAAGCCGATGAGCCTGGCAAAGAGGAAAAAGCCGGTGACAAACACGCCCACGCCCCGCACTGGGAATATGAAGGTGCCTTGGGCCCCGACAACTGGGGCAAAGAGTTTCCAACTTGCGCCAAAGGCCAGTCACAAGCCCCTTTGAACATCAAAGGCCCGTTTGCCAAAGCGCTGTACAAATTGGCGCCCGACTACAAACCGGGCCCTCTGACGATTCTCAACAACGGCCACACCATTCAGGTGAATGTGCCTGCGGGCAGCAAGCTGCGTGTCGACAGCAAGCCCTATGACTTGGTGCAATTCCACTTTCACCGCCCCAGCGAAGAGCAGCTCGATGGCAAGCCGATGGACATGGTGATTCACTTTGTCCACAAAAACGAAGCAGGCGAATTGGTGGTGTTGGGCGTGCTGGTCAAGGCCGGCAATGAAAACCCCGGCATCAAAGCCCTGTGGGCCCACGCGCCCGCCAAAGAAGGCCCTGCCGTGAGCCCTGCAGGCGTGGTGTTCAACCCCATGAACTTGTTGCCCCGTGAGATGGATTACTTCACCTACGAAGGCTCTTTGACCACGCCCCCTTGCACCGAAAAAGTTCGCTTCTTTATCTTGAAGTCACCCGTGAACATGTCACCCGGCCAGATCTCGGACTTCCCCTTCAAGATGAATGCACGTCCGGTGCAGCCCCTGAACAAGCGGATCATCGAAACCAACTGATGAGGCGCGCACAGCGCCTTATTTAGCAGCGATGGCAGGGGCCGTGTCGGCTTCTGCTGCAGCACCTTCCACTTGCCACATGGCCCAACCGCCGCCACCGGCGCGTTTGGCTTTGTACATGGCTTCATCGGCATGTTGAATCAGGGCTTCGGGCGTGCTGGCATCTTGCGGGTAAATCGTCACGCCAATGCTGAAACCAATCCACGCCGAATGGCCGCCCGCCAAGATGGGGCTGGTGGTGACGTGCAGCAAACGGCTCAGCACCGGCTCGACTTCCCAAATGTTCTCGAGGCCGTGCACGATCAAAATAAACTCGTCGCCGCCAATGCGGGCCAAGAAATCGCCGTTGCGTGCCACCGAGCGAATGCGCCCCGCCACCGACTGCAACACCTTGTCGCCAACCACATGGCCGTGCTCGTCGTTGATGGGCTTGAAACGGTCGAGGTCGATGAAGCACACCGCCAAACTGCCCAAGCCCGCGGTTTGAATCTGCGCCATGCTTTGCTGCAATTGCACCATCAGCGCATCGCGGTTGGGCAAGCCGGTCAAGGGGTCGTTGTTGGCTTTGTCCGTGAGCTTGGAGTTTTCTGATTTCAGGCGGAACTCGTTGCTGTCAATCACCACATAGGCTTTGCGCAAGATGACGCCAAACACCAACAGCAAGACCACCGCCAGGCCGACTGCCACCATCAGGGTGCGCTGACCCAAGGTCATCAAAATGTCGGTGGCATCGTCGGTCACCTCGATGTACAACCAACCCAAGGGCTGGCCTGCTTGCAAGGTGCTCCACGACTGTGACACCGAGCCCAAATCGCGCCGCACGAAGTTGGTTTTTTCGGTCGGAGGTGACAGGTATTTCTCAATGAAGACGGGCGCTACTTTGCCCGTTTGCACATCGCGCCTGACCATCGACAGCACTTGCCCTCGCTGGTTGGTCACCGCCACGGCGCGCATGGCCGGGTTGGCCATGGCTTGCGACAAGCGCGACTCGAGCGCGCCGTAATCGCGCACCACCAAGCTTTCAATCAGCGCCACCGACAAACCTTCGGACAAACGCAATTGGGCCACTTGCGCGCGCTCGGCCAGCGTGGCCTCAGAGTAACGCACCAACCACCAAGAACCGCCCCCGATCAGCAGGCCCACCAGGCACACCAAAAACAGGGACATCCGCATAAACGCGGTCGAAGAATCTCTTTTAGGGGCGTTCATCAACGGCTTCCGTCACATCATTTGGGGGCTTGCACAAAAGCTTCGAGTCCCAGCTTTTCTAGAGGCAAATAGTCTTTGGCATGGTCCACGGCCAAGGGGTTGGGCAGTTGCGCTTTGTTCAACATGGCCTGCCCTTCGGCTTTGCCGGCCAGTGCCAAAAAGGCGTCACGCACGGCATTTTGTTGCGCCACGGGCACGCGCGGATGCGCCGAGATGGGGTGCGCCCGAAAGCCCGGTGTTTCGTACAACACCTGCAACTCGCTTTGCAAATTGGGCAGCTCGCGGGTCAAGGTGTTGTTCACGCCACCGCCCGCTGCCACATCGCCTTGTTGCACGCCGCGGTAGACGTTGGTGTGGGTTTTGACAAACACGGCTTGGGTGTCAATTTTCTTTTGCGCCAGCAAAGCGCGCGTCAACAAGGTGGCTGCAAACGCATTGGGCGCAGGGTAGGCAATGCTCTTGCCCTTCAGGTCTTCCAAACGCTTGATCGGGCCGCCTTGGCGCACCACCAAAATGCCGGTCAACAACTGCGCATCGGCCAACAAAGGCCGGTAGTTTTGTTTGCGGTGCGCCATGACCTGGTGGTAGGGGTTCATGAAGGCGAAGTCGGGTTTGCCGTCCAACAGCTCCGCCTCAAACTCGGGAATAGAGCGGCTCACCATGAGCTGAAAACACCAGCGCCCTTTTTTGCCAATTTCTTCTAGCAATGGCGACCACACGCTGTAAATTTCGGCCGGCGTGAACTGCGGCACCACCGCCACTTTGTAAACCGTGCTGGCTTGCGCATGGCCCAAACAATCTTGGGTTTGTGCCTGCACCGGTGCCCCCAAAGCAGCCGTCAAGCCAATCGCCACCAGCGGCATCCACCGTTGTGTCCCAGTCTTCATGTCACGCGCTTTCAAGGTTTCAGTGTGGAGCCCAGTAACCCCGAACGGGCCCCAAAAATAGGGGCCAAAATGGGGGCCAAAAATGGGGTTCTCAGGTCGGCAAATTCTAATCCGACATTCTTAATATTCGCGGTATTTGCAAGATCATCTGCCAAATATGCAAATTTCTTCTTTCCCGTAATATATTTAATTGACCTGATAAAATCGATTCTAAAGTTCCGACTCCAATCCACCCCACACACCACACGCTCGCGGGCCACAGCACAGTGATCACTGACCTTCCACTCAGCGTCAAATTTTGGGGTACCCGTGCCTCCTACCCGTTTTTCTTGCCCACGCACCAGCGTTTGGGCGGCGACACGAGTTGCGTGCAACTGAGCTGCGGCCAGAGTCAGGTGTTCATCGATGCCGGCACCGGTCTGATGCACGCCGAACCCAGCACCGGGCACGATGTGGTGGTGTTGTCGCACTTTCACCTCGACCACGTGTTGGGCTTGCCCTATTTCTTGGGCAAAAAGAAGCAAGGCACACTCACCCTGGCCAGCGCCACTTGCACCGACGAAGCCGAGCTGCGCTTCAAGATCAACTCGGTGTATGGCGGTGCGGGCTTTCCGGTTTCGTTGTCGCTGATTTCGCCCCACATGCAATGGGTGGCCATTGAGCCGAGCGGCTTGCGGATAGACGGCTGGAACATTCAAACCAGCCCCTTGAACCACCCCGGCGGCGGCTCGGGTTACCGCATCTCGCACGAGCAAGCCGACGCTTCTGTGGTCTACCTGAGTGACCACGAGCACGGCACCGAAAAAGACGACGCCTTGGCCCGCTTTGCCCACGGTGCCGGTTTGGTGATTTGGGACTCCAGCTATGACGACCGCAACTTTGCGCCGTTCAAGGGCTGGGGACATTCCACTTGGCAAGAAGGCGTTCGCTTTTACGAACACTGCCAAGCCCGCGCCTTGGCGCTCACGCACCACGACCCCAGCCGCGACGATGCCTCGGCCGCCGAGATCGAGCTTCAGTTGACCCCCTCCTCCACTTTTCTTGCCCACGACCGTTTGGTTTTGCCTCAAGTACTTTCCGACCTGACCTCATGAGCGATTTGTACTTTGGCATCAACATGCAGAAGTTGTTGCGCCTCGGCGCGCTCGATCCGGCGCAACTGCCCGAAACCAGCGCCCAACAAGCCGACAAACTCAGCAGCGAAGAACACCTGTTTTGCCGCCTGTGGTCGTCCGACATGATGCGCAGCCACATCTTCAACAAGGGCACGTTGTTGATGGCGCAAGGCCAACCGATTCAAGAAGCCATGGTCATTTTTCAGGGCCAAGCGATTGCCACCTGTGGCGACACCCAGTTCCATTTGGGGCCCGGTGCCGTGATTGGTTTGGCCGAAGGCCTGTCGGGCCAGACCAGCAAATGGCGCGTCACATCAGATTCGGTGGTGCACACCCGCAGCATCCCCATCGCCCAAGCCCTCACCGAAATTCAGCAAACCCACCCCGCTTTGCGCAGCTTGTGTCAGGTGACGCTGGCCCGTATTTTGGGCCAGGGCACGCACACCGAACGCGTTTCATGAACAGTCCCCAATTTCCCTCACGGCACTATGCGGCCGGCGATGTGTTGTTCAACCGGGGCGACTCGGCGGACACGTTTTACGTCATCCAATCGGGCGAGGTGGATTTGTTTGTGCCGCCAGCGAATACTTTTTTGGTTCGCCTGTCGCCCGGCGAATCGTTTGGTGAGCAAGCCATTTTGAGTGGCGGCGTGCGCAGCGCCAAAGCCGTGGCGGTGAGCGATCTGGTGTGCACCGAAATCACGGCCCTCGCCTTGCAAGAGACCGTCATGAAGCAGACCACCTTGATCAGGCCGGTGTTGGAAGCGTTGTTGATGCAGCTGTCGCTGCAAAATGCGGTGCGTTCGGTCTTGCCCGAACTCTTCGAATCACGCTGACGCGTCGTCCGTTGTCGCCAGCGCCTGCGCCTTTGGCATGGGCCGTCTGAACCTGAACGACTGGCGCTCGTGTTGTGGCTCAAGCCACACGCCGTCGATGTAGCGCGCAGAGTCGGCAGGAATGCGGGGCATCTTGCTCCAGTCTTGCGCTGACAAATTTTTCAGGCCCAACACTTCTTCCACCATCAGCATGATGGGCTGGCCATCATCCTCCGGCGTGTAGACCACGCCCATCACCGGCGCGGGTGCTTCAAAGCCCAGCAACTCGGCCATGTTGATGGCCGACAACACATCGTCACGCCATTCCACATGGCCTTGCGCGCCATCGATCTGGCCCTCCAAGCCCAGCACCTCATGCACCGCCAAAGCGTCGAGCATGAGGTACACAGGACCTGAGCGAACTTGCAGATAGATGGCCATGGTGCTTGTGGTGAGGGTGCTCAGTCGGCTCAGGCGGCTGAAGTCACTTCGGTTGCCATGCCGGGTGCCGGTGCGTTTTCGGCCAAGCGGTAAATCGCCGCGCCGTCCAAAATCAGCACCACACGGCCGTCGCCCAAGATCGAGGCACCGCCCACGCCGGGCAAGGCCGACAAGCGCGGGTGAATGTCTTTGGTGAACAACTCTTGGCGCCCCACAAACTCGGAGACCGAGACGCCCAAGGTGCGTTGCCCGTCGGACAACACCACGATGTATCGGTGCGAGTCGTGGTTGACGGCTGGAAAGCCCAACAAGTCTTCCAAACGAACCACTGGCAAGAAAGTGCCGCGTAACAAAATGGCTGAGCGGCCTTTGACGGTTTGGTACTGCGACTCGTCCACTTCCACCAACTCGGCCACATAACGGCCAGGAATGGCCAAGGTCTGGTTGGCGGTGTTGACCAACAACACCTCTTGCACAGCCGCAGACAGCGGCATTTGCATGGTGAAAATGGTGCCACGACCGACTTCAGAATCAAGGTGAATGCTGCCGCCCAAACGCATGACGTTGGTGCGCACCACATCCATACCCACACCGCGACCGGAGGTTTCGGTGACCACCTCGGCGGTGCTGAAACCGGCCCTGAAAATGAATTTCAGAATGTCTTCTTTCGACAGTTGGTGGCTTTCGTCTTCTTTGATCAGGCCGCGCTCCACGGCTTTTGCGCGCACGCGCTCAGCGTCAATGCCTTTGCCGTCGTCGGTCACGCGAATCATGATGCGGCTGCCCTGCTGCTCGGCCTGAATGCGGATCACCGCTTCTTCGGGCTTGCCAGCTGCGCGACGCTCTTCGGGCTTTTCGACACCGTGGTCGGCACTGTTGCGCACCATGTGCAGCAACGGGTCGGCCAGCGACTCGACCATGGCCTTGTCGATCTTGACCTCTTGGCCAAGCAACTCCAAACGGATTTGCTTGCCTTGGGCTTGTGCCAAGTCGCGCACCATGCGGGGGAAACGCTTGAACACCAGCTCGACGGGCACCACACGCAAGCCCATCACGCTGTCTTGCAAGCGTGACAAGGCGCCTTGAATCAAGGCATCGGTTTCTTGCAAGCGGCGCGACTGGTCTTCGACCAGCTCCACCAGCTTCAACAAATCGGCGGTGCTGCTGCCCTCGCCGCTCGAAACCGCATCGCTGTCGCGACGCAATTGAATCGCCAAATCACGCACGCGGTGGTCAGAAATGATGTGCGCCAATTGGCCGCGCACCAACACCATCTCGCCAATCTGGTTCATGAACTGGTCGAGCATTTCGCCCGGCACCCGAATCACGTTGGAGCTGGGCGCCGCAGGTGCGGCGCCTGCGGCTGGCTTGGGCGCTGCTGCGCGGGGCGCAGCTGCAGGCGCATCGGCTGCTGCAGGTGCGGCTGCTGCAGGTGCGGCAGCGGCTGGGCTTGCAGCGGGGGCTGCTGCGGCAGGTGAAGCGGCAGGCGTGGATGCAGGCGAAGATGCAGACGTTTTAGCAGCCGAGGCTTGGGCCTTGGCCGACACGGCAGCGGCTTGCACCACGGCGGTGGACTCAGGCGTTGCCGTCAAGGGGGCAATCGGCTGCGGCTTGTAGTCTTTGCCCAATTGGCCCATCAGGCGAATCAGGCCGTGGCCGGCGTCAATGGCTTCCAACTCCGACTGGATGGTGCCCCGCTCGGCTTTGGAGATGTAGAGCATCTCGTACCAGCTTGCGGTGTCGACAAACACTGTGCGGTTGGTGATGACACGGCCATCGCCATGCACCCAGCTCAAGAAATCGGTGGCCACTTTTTCGGACGATTCCAAGTGGGCCATGATGACAAAGGCATTCGCGCCGTCTTGGATCAGCTCCATCAACTCGCGCATGTTGTCGGGCGACAACAACTCGGCCAACTCGTGCGGAATGTTCATCGAGGCCACAAAGGCCTTGATGGCGTCTACCGGTGCAGCGCCTGCGCTGTCGTGCGACCACAGGTAGTCACGCATGCGCTGAATCAATTGTTCTTGTTTGCTCTGCAAGTTAGCGTCTTGCTTGAGCGGGTCTTTTTTGGTGCTGGCGGTCAAGCTTTGGATGAACTGAACACCGTCGCGTGTGACGGCAATCACTTCGTCGTAAATGCCCATTTGGCTGCGCGCAGCGCGGGCATAAGCGTCCATCAACAACAGCGGCACTTCGGAGTGCATGTTGGGGTACAGCGACGACAAGTAGCCCTGCACGCGCGAGAACTCTTGCGAAATCTGGTCAGCCAAGACCTCATCGATGCTGCCCTCGCCCGATTGCAGCAGGTCCAAATTGGCCGTGATCTGAATCAGCAAGTGGTTCAGGTTTTCTTTCAGCGTGCGGGCCAAAACCTGCGCCAAAGATTCGCCACCCAAGTCCGAGCCCGAGGTTTCGCTCAAGGTGCGCAGATCGCTCAAAAACGCCACGATCACATCCACCACGTGCTCGCCATCTTTGGCAGACACTTCTTCGGTGGTGGGCAAGGCGGCCAAGATGTCTTCGATGCGGGTGTTCAAGCCCGCGTAGCCTTGCTTGGCGGAGGCCTTGAGCATCCAGCCCAAGGGGCCGCGAATGTCGTTGGCCACGCTCAAAATTTGCGCTGGCTCTTGCTTGGAGGCAATCGAGGTGGCCAGTTGCTCGAGCACCGGCAGGCCGTGCTTGACCAAGCGCAAGAACACCGATTCTTTGTCACTGGTCTCTGATGGCTTGCCGGCTGGGGCCGGCGCTTTCGCAGGAGTGGATGCCGCAGCGGGCGCAGCAGCAGCGGCCTGCCCCGTGTCGGGGGCTGCCGCAGGTGCAGCCGCCGCCGCAGGGGCTTCGGCCGCAGGTTCATCGCCGCCACTGGTGACTTTGCGGTAAGCCCGCTCCAGCTCTTTCAACAGGTCTTCGGGTTTGTCGCCGTCAGAGCGCTGCGACACCGCCAGGTCGCGCAAGACCTTGATGGCGTCCAAGCCGCGCAGCAACACATCGACCGTGGTTTTGTCGAGCGAGGTTTGGCCCTCGCGCACCAAACCCAACAAATCTTCCGCGCGGTGGGCAATGGCCTCCAGCGCTGTCAACTCCATCACCCGGCTCAAACCCTTGAGCGAGTGGAAGGCCCGGAACAGGCCCGAAATTTCTTCAGCGTTCAGCTCTTCGGCATCGGCCTTGACCAGCAAGGACTCAATGCTTTCGATGTGCTCTTCAGTCTCGACCGCATACTGAACCCATATCGTTTCTAGAAAATCATCAGACATCGGTCACCTCTCGAAGCGCTGAATTAAAGGTCATCTCACAGGCCCAAGACTTTGCGCGAGGCGGTCACGATTTCGTGGCCTTTTTTCGCGTTCAAGTCCAGGCTCATGGCGCCCGAGGGTTTGGCAATCACTTCGGCCGCGCCAAACTTGCGGGCGTCCAAAGCTTGGGGCGAACCGGCTTGGGCCACCGACGAGACGATGATCACCGGCACTTTGCTCATGAGGCGCAGGCGCTTCAAGCACTCAATGCCATCCATGTGCGGCATCTCGATGTCCAGCAACACCAAGTCAGGGTTCAGTTCCTTGATGTTTTGCAAGGCTTCCAAACCGTTGGTGGCTTCTCCGCACACGGCCAAATCGGGGTCCGAGGTCACGATGCCACGCAACAGGGCTCGCATGACAAACGAATCGTCAACAATCAGGATATTTTTTTTCGTCATGGTGCAATCTCTATTCAGGTAAGTGTGGGAGTTTTCAGATTCAGGGGTTCACGCTGGCCGGCCATACGGGCCAACTTAGCGCCAATGTCTTGTGGCGATAACACCGCCGAGGCAATGCCCGCATCAATCGCTGAGGCCGGCATGCCGTCCACGATGCAGGTGCTGGGCTCTTGCGCAAACACGTGCGCGGCTTTGCGCGAGACCAGATCTTTGCCGCCTTTGGCACCGTCGCTGCCCATGCCGGTCATGATGACCGCAGTCACTGGGCACGACACACTGGCCGCAGAGCGGAACAGCACATCGGCGTTGGGGTGAATGGCGGCTTCGGGGTCGGTTTTTTCGTAGACCATCAGCTTGCCAGGGAACGGCTCGCGAATGACCACGTCGGTGCCGCCTTTGGCAATCACCACCATGCCGGGCAACAGCTCCATGCCGTCTTTGCTTTCCACCACTTCAAGACCCGTTTCGGCGCGCAGGTGCGATGCAAAACCGCTTGTGAACATGGGCGGCATGTGCTGCGCGACCACCATCGGGCACGACAAACGGCCCATGGCTTTGAGCATGATGGGCAAGGTGGCGGGGCCACCGGTAGAAATACCCAACACCACCAAGCCGGGCGGCGCAGACGAATCGACGCGGCGCAGGTGCACAGGCAGCTGCGTGTCCACCTTGGGGGCGAAATTGACAGTGCGGGTCTGCATCAAACTCAAGCGCGAGCGCTTCTTGGCCCAGTACTTGAGTTTGTCGACCAACTCGCCACCGATTTTCACGATGTCGAGCTGCACAAAAGAAGACTTTTTCGCAATGAAATCGACCGCGCCCAATTCGAGCGCTTTGATGGTGGTGACCGAATTGCGCTCGGTCAAGCTGCTCAGCATGATGATCGGGCAAGGGCAACGGGCCATGATCTGGCGCGTGGCTTCCAAGCCATCCATCACGGGCATTTCCACGTCCATGGTGATCACATCGGGCTTGAGCTGCTCGGCCATCTGGACGCACATCTGCCCCGTTCTGGCTTCGCCCACCACTTCAATCTCAGGATCACTCTCCACCATCTTTTTGATGGCGATGCGCATGAAAGCAGAGTCATCCGAAATCAGCAAACGAATCATACGGGGACCCCATTGCGGATATACCAAGGTCCGCCTTTGCCCAACCGGGATTCGAAATACTCGGGCGCCAACATTTGCACCGAGGCGCCCATGACCAACACGCCGCCTTGCGACATGGAGCGGGCCAACATGATCTGCACCGCACGCTTGACCGCATCTTCGAAATAAATCAGCACGTTGCGGCAAAACACCAAGTCCATGCGTTGCACGGGTGGGCGGCTGTTCATCAGGTTAAAGCGCTCGAAGCGGGTGCACTGGCGCACCCACTCGCGGATCTTGAAATAGTTCACCCCTGCCATGGCGTTGGCCGGTGGAATGGTGACTTCTTCGAACATGCCCTTCCAGGTGTCGGGCAAGTTGCGGAAAGAGCCCATGCCCAAGTCGCCATAAACCGCCTCACGCGCCGTGCGCAGGGCTTGGTTAGAAATGTCGGTGCCCAGCACATACAAGGACCAACCGCGATCGGGGGCCAGTTTGTTGCCGTCGTATTGGCGCGCCTTGCCGGCTTTGTGCAAGCCGCGCATGCAGGTGTAGGCCAAGTCATAGACCTCTTCGCCGGTGGAGCTGGCGGCCGACCACACTTGCAGCTGCTGGTGGCTCTCGCGCGAGGCGATCAGGCCGGGCAAGATTTCATCGGCCAACATGCCCATCAGGTCGGGGTCGCGGCAAAAATAGGTTTCGTGAACGGTCAAGTTTTCGACCAACGATTGCCATTCCGAGTGCTCAGACGAGCAGCTGTTCATGCTCGAAATCCAGTCGCGCAAGATGGCAATTGGCATGTCTTTCAAAATGCGCACCAACTTGCGTTCGACCAATGAGCCGGGCTTGATGCCGAAGCGTGTTTCCACCCCCGCCATGAGCTCGTTGATCAGAGCCAACACCGCGGGCGAATCAGCGCCCTCTGCCGCGGGCGCAGGCGCAGGAGTTCGCGCTGCAGGCGCACTGGGCTGACGAGCCGGGGTTTGACTGGCTTGAGTGTTTTGCGCACTCTTGACCGCCGCCTTCATTTGCGTGATCAAATCTTTGACGTTGTCTTTAGACAATTGAGCTCCTGGTTATGCGCGTGCGCTGCTGGCAAGTGGCTCAAGAGAGAGCAACGAAATCAATTCACCGTCCAAGCGGCCCACTTCGGTGAGGTAGTCACTTTGCTGGGTGCGCACAGCGGTGATGTCTTTTTCGGGAATTTCAATCACGCGGTCGATCTTGTCGACGATCAGCGCCCAAGGGGCACCGTCCACACGAACGACCACATAAGAAGAGGTTTCGAGCGGCGTGATGGACAAAATTGAGCGCAAATCCAGAATCGGCGCGATCTCGCCCTTGATCTGAATCACCCCCGTCAAACTCTCGTCGCCCTCGGGCAAGTCAATGCCTGCGGTGTACTCTTCGACGCGGTCGATCTGTGACAAGTCCAGGGCACAACGCTCATGGCCCAAACGGAAGCCCAGCAAGCGCCGGACCGTTCTGAGGCCTTTGTCTTGGGTGTCTGCCATTTGTGCACTTTCAGAAATCAAGTAACGGCGATACACCGCCAAGCCCTCTTCGGGAACCAAGCCATCGAGTGCGATCAAGCCAGTCATGCGGCCCTCGCGCTCTTGGGTGCCGGGCAAATAACCTTCGAGCTGGCTGTCACCGCCAGAGACGGGTTGCAGGTCTTCTTTCGAGTAACGCTCGATGCCCACAATGTCGGTCACCGACAGGCCCACGCGGGTGCCATCGACACCCACCACCAAGACAAACTTGGGCGCAGCCACGCTGGGGCGACCCAACAAACGGGCCAATGACAAGACCATCAAGGCCTGACCACGCAACTGCATCAAGCCCATGACCTCAGGGCCCGCACCGGGCAAAGCCGTGAGCGGCATGGTCTCAACAATTTCTTGCACGTTTTGCATGTGCAAGGCATAGGTTTCGCCGCCGTCCAACACCGACACGGTGGGCATGTCCGACAGCACGGCCTCGTCAATTTGGGCTTGCGTCAGGTCGGCCACTGAGCCAATCAGGCCGCCACCGCCATCGGGCACGCCTTCGGGTTGCATGTCTTGCAAGCCCAATGCGCGTTCGTTCACCAACAAGATCATTTGGTCTTGCAAGGTGAACTCGCCAATGATCATGTCTTGGCGGTCGCTGGATTGGTGGAAATGGATGTCGGCATCGTCCAGCGTGACTTTGTTGAAGACACGGTCCACCTGCACCCCCACCGACTCGGCGCCGGTCATGATGACCAGCAAGTTGCCCTCGGGGTCGGTGCTGCGTGCGGTCAAACCCAGACGCAAAGCCAAGTCGACTTTGAGCAATACGGAACCCGCCACATTGATCAGACCCTCAACATCGCGAGGGGCATAGGGCAAGGGCGTGATGGGCAAAGCGTCGAGCACTTTGCCCACAGCGGCCGCCCTCAGGGCAAAACGCCCTTGGCCGATTTCAAAAAGTACGAGCTCCATCGTTCCTGTCCGGTTCGTGTTCAGATCTTGAACTTGTCGATTTCAAGGCGCGTCGAGTCGGCAACCTTGGACAATTCGATCATGCTGGCCGCCAATTCTTCGGACGCAGCAGAGTTGCTGTGGGCGATCTGGTCCAGACTTTGAACGTTGCTGTTGATTTCTTGCATCATGCTGGTCTGCTCTTCGACCGCAGCCGAAATGCGTTGCAACATGCCATCGGTTTGGGTCGAGCTCTTGACGATGCGCTCCATGTCCATGCTGACCTCTTGCACCGCCACCACGGCCTGCTTGGCTTGCGCCACGGCCAACTGAATCAGCTGGGTGATTTCTTTGGTGCTGTCGGCGCTGCTGGCGGCCAGTTTGCCCACCTCGTCGGCCACCACGGCAAAGCCTTTGCCATGCTCACCGGCACGTGCGGCCTCAATCGCGGCGTTGAGCGACAACAGGTTGGTTTTGTTGGCGATCTTCTCGATCACGTCGGTGATCTTGTTGATTTTTTCTGAGCTGCTGGCGATGCCGTTCACCACGTCCACCATCAAGGCCATCTTGCTTTGGCCATCGCGCACGATGGCAGCCGACTCTTGCGCCTGACGGCTGGCTGAGTCGGTGCTGCTCGAGATGTCGCTGACCGCGCTCACGGTCTGGCGAATGGCAGTGACCATTTGGCCAATGTATTGGGTCTGGCTTTGCGCGCCGTCGGCCAACTGGCCAATGGCTGTCGAGGTGTCGCTGGCGGCACCGGCCACTTGTTGGGCGTTCTCGCCAATGCTGCCCATGGAGGTGGCCAACGAGTCGAGCGAGCGGTTGATGTCGCTCTTGAGTTTTTCGAGGCTGCCACGGCCTTCGGCGTGCACCCGGCGGCTCAAGTCGCCACGAGCCACAGAGTCCATCACCTTGACCACATCGCTCAGCAACAGATCGAGCGCTTCGGTGGCTTGTTGGGCATTGACCAAAATTTCGCGGTACTGGCCTTTTTCGCCACTGACCGAGAAACGCAGGCTGAAATCGCCGTTCGCCAAAGCCACCATCAACTGGCTGAGGTTGCCCACGGTGGTGGCCACTTTTTCTTGCGCATCGGCAATCTTGATCAGCACTTGCGGGTACAAACCGCGCAGGCCAGCGGTTTGCGGTTGGCGGCCAAAGTGGCCTTCACCCATGCGGCTGATCACCGTCAGCGACTCGCGGAAAACGGCTTCCACCTGGTCCAACACTTCGTTGGTGCGGTAAGCGCAATTGACCAAACGGCCCGACTCGGGGATGCCGTTGATGCGGGGCTCTAAAACGCCTTTGCTGGCGCCTTCCAAGACTTCGTCCATGCGCTTGAGCAACTTGTTTTCAGTGCTCAAACCCCGCAGGGCCATGACCAACACCAACACCGTGAAAACCAGGGTGAGCACGGACCACGTGGCCCCTTGCGTCTGCACCACTTCAAAAATCACGCCGGACAGCGCGATCAAAGCCAACAACCAAACCCCTGCGGCGGGGCCGATCTCAAGCCGACTGAAGCTGAAGAATGAATTCTTCATAG
>JBEGTA010000239.1:0-3042 GCA_041179665.1 Pseudomonadota bacterium | reverse complement strand
GAAGCCGCGCCACCCAAAGCCCTCAAAGCCCTGGCTGAAGAACTGTTGCGACGCGGCGTGCAAATTTCTTGGTGGGGCAATATCCGGTTCGAAAAAACCTTCACCCCCGAGCTGTGTGACTTGTTGGCACAAAGTGGCTGCATCGCCATGTCGGGAGGTCTCGAGGTGGCCTCAGATCGGCTGCTCAACTTGATGAAAAAAGGCGTCACCGTCGAGCAAGTGGCGCAGGTCACCAAAGGATTTGCCGACGCGGGCGTGTTGGTGCACGCCTACCTGATGTACGGCTTTCCGACCCAGACGGTGCAAGACACCGTGGACGCGCTGGAATATGTGCGCCAGTTGTTCGAAAACGGCTGCATTCACAGTGGGTTTTTTCATCGCTTTGTCTGCACCGTGCACTCCCCTGTGGGCTTGCAGCCCGAGGCCTACGGCGTGACGTTGTTGCCTTTGCCTGAGGGCACCTTTGCGAAAAACGATGTGGGGTTTGTCGACCCCACGCCCATGCCGCCGGGCGTGGACCACGACCTGCTGGGCGAAGGCCTGAAAAAAGCGATCTACAACTTCATGCACAGCGTGGGCGTCGAGTCCGATGTGCGGCAGTGGTTTGATTTGCCCAAAGGTCAGTGCCCCAAACCCACCGTGCCTCGCCACAAGATCGCCAAAGCGCTGGGCTGAGCCGGGACAGCGCGTTTGGCGGTGCTCACCAAGGAATGTGCTGTCCTTGGTGGTCGACAAACTGCGCACGCCCTGTGGGCTGCAAGCCATTCAGCGCCGACAACAAACGAGTGGCCGATGTGTCGGGCGACATGGCATCGTCGCCCACAAAAGGCTGACTCAAGGCCGACTGCACAGTGCCAGGTTGCAAGGCCGCAATCACCGCCAGGGGCCTGCGGCGCGCCACTTCAATGGCCGTGGTTTGCAGCATCATGTTGAGCGCCGCCTTGGCGGCCCTGTAGCCGTACCATCCCCCTTTGCGGTTGTCCTCGATGCTGCCCACGCGGGCCGACAATTTGCCCCAAATCACGCGCTGGCCTGGTGCCAGCAAAGGCACAAAATGCTTGAGCAACAAGCTAGGCCCTACGGCATTCAAATGCAAGCTGTCCAGCAAGGGTTGCGCCGACAATTCTTCCAAGCGTTTTTCGGGGCCACGGCCCTTCACGGTCAGGCCGCCTGTCGCATCCAAGATCAAATGGAAAGGTGCCAGCGGCGCCAACGCCGCTGCACAGGCTTGTATGCTGGACTCGTGCAACAAATCCAGCCCCGGCTGGGTTTGGCGTGAAACCCCATGCGCCAAAGCGCAACGCGCATCTGCCTGCAACTGCTGCAACAAAGCACTGCCGATCGCGCCTTGGGCTCCGATCACCAGCGCACGGTAACCGTCGGGCAAAGAATCCATCATGGCGACGTTTTACTCAATGGCACGCCTGACGACTTGAGGTCGTAGGCGCAGCGAAAACCAATGTAAACCGCATAAAAGTCAGCGGGCTTGAAGGCCTGCACATCGGCCTTCATGTTGAAGGCGCCGTACCACCAAGAGCCGCCCACCGTGCGGCGTTCTTTGCCGCGCGCATCGGTGGTCCATTCCCATACATTGGCGCCCATGTCGAAGAGCCCATTTACGCCTTGGCGCGTGGCCCCAGCGGGCGCTGCTCGCGGCCAGGGGTCAGGGTCGCTGGTGTTGGCGCCTTGGGGGCTGTCGCCCGTGGCAAACGGGTAAGTTCGGCCTTTGACCCACGGCTTAGGGGGCGCATCGCGCATTTCAGTAAAGCCCGCTTGTTGCCACTCGGCCCCCGTTGGCAAGCGCCCGCCAGCCCATTGGCAATAGGCCTGGGCCTCGGCAAAGTCCAGGTGCACAGCAGGCAAATCTGCGCTGGCAGCCACCCCATCGGGCTTGCGCCAAGTCCATCCAGGTCGGCGCTCCCAGCCTGCACCAAACTCAAATCCGCCGCCCTCTTTTTCGGCGCGAGTCACGGTTTGGGTGGCCCGCACATAACGCTCAAACTGGCCGATGGTGACCTCGGTTCGGTCAATGGCCCACGTCCCCAATCGCACGGCATCAACCCCTTGCGCCACCACGGGCGAGGTCAGCACAGCCCAAGCCGCACAGACCCAAAAGAAGCCAAGCGCAGGCCAGATGCCCCTCTTCAAGACGCGGCGTGTCATGGCGCGCCCTCCCCAGTGGCTCGGCGCACGGCTTTTTGCAACGCGGGACGCAATGGCAAAAACACGCGGTACGCCACTTCAAACAACCACGACATAGGTGCCCACGCGGACAACCAGCCCAACCAGCGCCAACCCGGAAACAAGCGCCACATTTTTGAAAAAGCAGCCGCCCCGCTGAACAAATTCCCGTCTGCGTCGCGCACATGAAAGCGGGCCATGGCGGCCGCGCAACTCAAGCCGCCCAAGTCATTGGGGGCCTCACTGACATCCACCCACGCCATCGACTGGGCTTGGGGCAAGCGGCGGTAAATGGCCATCTCGCGCCGACACAGCGGGCACGAGCCGTCAAAGTAAACCGTCAGCACGGGCAGGCTTGCGCTCATACCGCCAGCCCACCGCGCGCCAACAAACGCGCTTGCCGATTCACCAAAAAACCTTCGCCCATGGCCGGATAAGCGCCGGTCAAGGCCGTCATGTTGACTTGGTGCGTGACCCAAACTTCCATGCGGCCCGCTGGCAAATTTTGTAGCCGCTGACGCAACGCCATTTGCTGCCCTGCCGCGTCGCCTTGCCCAGCAAAAGTAGAGTTGAGGGCTGGCCAGTCTTCGAACTGGCCAAATGCCAAACGCGCGGTGTCTTGGCACCGGCACCATTGGCTGGAGCGCACCGCATCGGGTTGGATGCCGAGTTGGCGAAACGCCAGGCCCAGTTGGCGCGAGGCTTGGCGGCCTTCTTCACTCAAGTTGCGCTGGGTTCGGCATTGGCCCAACACAAACTCTGGCGGATCGCCCAAACCGGGTTCGGTGGCCGCGTGCCGAATCAACAGCACGCCCCCTTCGCGTCGCCACTCGCGGGCCAACAGGCCCAAGCCTTCGCGAC
>JBEGTA010000238.1:0-4421 GCA_041179665.1 Pseudomonadota bacterium | reverse complement strand
CGGCCTGCTCTATGCCCGGCAATTTGAGGGCCACTGGCGGCACCGCCGTCAATCGCCAGTCCAAATCCGCATCTCCACAAGCAGACAAGCCCAACAACAGCGCCGTGGTGGCAAGCCATTTGCCAGCGAGAACCAGCGGTCTTCCCGGTGTTGAGGGGCTAGAAAAAAATCGGCGTGCGGCTGAAGGTCCTTGGGACACCGTGGGCAAAGGGAACAAATTCATCAAGTGGCCGTCGGTGCAAAAAAAGTCTTCAGCTGCAACAGTACCTGGTCACAAGCGTCTTGCACGGCAGCCTGCGTGTTGCAGGCCATGCCGGGCGTGAGCACCGAGCCCTTGGCCTGGCGAATCGCGGGGCCCACACGGGGCGGCTCCGCAAAACCATCGAGCGCAACCCCACCGAGTTGGCGCGCTTGCAAGGCGCTGACGAGCGCCGCTTCGTCCACCAAATCGGCTCCGTTCAACAGATTCACCAAGTGGCCCTCTGGCCCCAAGGCCTGCAGCACTGCGGCATCCACCGCGCCACACGCTTTGATGGCGGCGTGTTGCGTCAAGACCAAAAAGTCAACGTGCTGCGCCAACTCGAGGGTGGTGGCGTAAAAAGTAGCGCTGGCCGCTTCAGCCCCTTCAGCCCCTTCAGCCCCTTCAGCTTCTTTGGATTCTGCATCGCAGTAAGCGACCGACAAACCAAACCCCAAGGCGCGCTGTGCCAAGGCTTTGCCCACCGGGCCAAAGCCAACCAAGCCCAAGCGCCGACCATGCACTCGGCCTGTCGGCAAGATGGGGCCATCCACCCAATCACCGTTGCGCAACACACGCTCAGATTCAGCCATGCGGCGCACGGAGGAGATCAGCAACCCCATGGCGAAATCGGCCATGTCTTGGCTGTGCACATCGCGGGTTTTCAAGACCACAATGCCGCGCTGCAAGGCTTCTTTGGCATCCACCAAACTGGCGTCGTCGCCCAAGACGCAAATCAATTTCAAGTTGGGCAACAAACCCATCAGTTCGCGGCCCAAGGCCAGATGCTCGGCGCACACCAAGGCTTTGACGCGCGCCAGCACAGCGGGGTCGCGAATGTGCTCGCGGTGGTGCACCGTGAAGTGCTTTTGCAGACCTGTGGTGAATGCGGCTGGCAAATTGGAAGTCACCATAACTTCGATCGGATTCATAGTGTCTCCTTGTGTGCCAGTGCTGCGGTCATTCTCGGTTCATGACCGTGATGCTGATGCGGCGGTTGCGCGGATCTTTCGGGTCATTGGGATTGTAGGGAGCGGTGTCGGCAACCCCTTCAATTTTGGCAAAACGGTCTTGCTTGAGCCCCGTTCTTTCTAAGATCTTGCGCGTCTCTTCTGCCCGCTCGGCAGAGAGCGACCAGTTGTTGCGCCCATCGGTGTTGGCAAACGCCACGCTGTCGGTATGGCCCCGAATGGCCACTTTGTTGTCTAGCGCTTGCACCGTCTTGGCCACTTCAGCAATCAAGGCCTGCGCGCGCGGTGTCATGGTCGTGGTGCCCAAACCAAACATGGCAAAGTCGGCCTTGTCGATGATCTCGATGCGCAAACCATCTTGATCGCGGGCAAACTTCACCTGGTCTTTCAGGTTTTGCAGCTTGGGGTTCTTTTCCAACTGCTCTTTGACTTCTTTTTCCAGTTTTTCGAAGTTGGCCTGGTCCACTTCTTCCTTCACCTTCTTCTTGTCTGCCTCGGACATGGAGGAAGGGTCGGTCGGGTTGTTGCGCTCGGTGGCGTTGGGGGCCGGGTCGTTTTCGGTTGGGCCACCCTGCGAGCGGGGCGTCACGCGCTCCAACAAAGCGGTTTGTTTGGCACTGAAAGGCAAGCCCTCAGGGTCAATCACCGAGCTGCCGCCCAGCATGCCGTCTGAGCCGGCCAATTTGCCCATGGTCACGTTGCTGTGCGAGGTGGGCTTGAAATAATCGGCAATGCTTTTGCGTTGGCTTTCGTTGGTCGAGCCGAGCAGCCACATCAACAAGAAGAACGCCATCATGGCGGTCATCATGTCGGCCAGCGCAATTTTCCAGGCACCGCCGTGGGCACCCCCGTGACCATCGTCGATGATCTTCTTGATGATGATCGGCGCGACCGGCGCCGGCGCTTCTGCCGGGGCTTCTTCTGCAGGCTTGGCGGCGTCTGGCGTGGTATCGGCCATGCTTACTTGCCTCGCATCCCGTCAAAGACTTCGGCAAACGACGGTTGGTTGTGGTGGCTGATGCCCACCCGAGCTGACTCGATGATCAGGGGCATGGGGTGACCGTGCATGGTGGCAATGATGATCTGGCGCACCACTTTGTAGATCTCGCCTTCGTCGTCAATGATTTGCTTGAGGCGACCGGCCAAGGGTTCCACGAAACCGTAGGCAAAGAACACCCCCAAGAACGTGCCCACCAAGGCGCCACCAATCAGGGCACCCAACACGGAAGGCGGCTGGTCAATCGCGCCCATGGTTTTCACCACACCCAACACGCAAGCCACAATACCCAGCGCGGGCAAGGCACCGGCCATGGCCGCCAATGCTTCGGCAGGTTTCAAGGCGTTGTGGTGGTGGGTTTTGATGGCTTGGTCCATCACTTCTTCCACCGCGTAGGGGCTCAGGTTGCTGGAGGACACCACCATCAGGCGCACGGTGTCGGTGATCAGGTGCAGCAAGTCGTGGTCTTTGAGCAAAGCGGGATATTCGCCAAAAATGGCACTCGCTTCGGGGTTTTCAATGTGCGATTCGAGGGCCACAGCACCCTCGCTTTTGAGCACTTTCATGATCTTGGCCACCACAAAAATGGTGTTCAAGTAATCTTCTTTTTTGTAACGCGGGCCTTTGAAGCATTTGCCAATACCGGCAAAAGCGCCTTTGAAGATTTCCATGCTGTTGCCCACCAGCATCGCGCTGATGGCAGCGCCCACAATAATGAACGTCTCAATAGGAGCCGCTTTGATGATGGGCGCCATGCTGCCGCCGGCCATGATGTAGCCGCCGAAAACACAGATAAAGAGCAACACCAAGCCAATGATTGTGAACATCTAATACTCCATTCAACCGGGCGAATGGGCCGAACACAACTGCGTGC
Source organism: Pseudomonadota bacterium (assembly GCA_041179665.1). Lineage (GTDB taxonomy): Bacteria > Pseudomonadota > Gammaproteobacteria > Burkholderiales > Burkholderiaceae_C > Limnohabitans_A. The sequence continues at coordinate 1,341 of JBEGTA010000238.1, read as the reverse complement.
GGCCCACTCAAAACATCTTGTGGTTGACGTCCACCCGATGAAAACAAGCTTTAGTGTACTGCGCCAAAACCATTAAAAACGGGAGATTGCACAGGATTGCGAGCAGGCATCAAACCGGGCATGCTTTTCCAAGCTTGTTGGATTTCCGACATCAAACCATGAATTTCTTGCAAAGCAGCCAAATCGTTGTGAATATTGACGTGCAAAATTTTACGAATAACGTAATCGTAAAGTTCGTCCAAATTCCGCGACAACTCGCCGCCTTGCTCAAAATCTAAAGCACTTTTCAGGCCAATCACGATCCGGCTGGCGCGATTCAGGCACTGAGACTTTTTCTCGATCGCGCGGTGTTCAATGTGACCACGGGCTTCTGACAGGCTGTCCACCAAGCCGTCAAACAGCATCTGAATCAATTCCACTTTGTCAGCCACCACGGCCTGTGAAGTCCGGCTGCCTTCGGCATAGCTTTCCATGGCTTTGAAATTCAGTCTCATGATCAAAAACTCCTGATGTATCTGTGACACAAGAGGAATCGACTGGATTTTGGAAAACTTGAGCGCCTGAACTCAAGCCACTTGCAATTACTTTCGGACCTGGCTGGGCGAGATTTGCAAGACACCGCGCAACTTCTTGACCGTGGCGGTAATGAGCTGGCTGACACGGGACTCGGTGACGCCCAAGACTTCGCCAATTTCCTTGAGGTTGAGCTCTTCCACATAGTAAAGGTTCATCAGCAATTGCTCGCGTTCGGGCAAATCACCAATGGCGCCAACCAAGGCCTCCATGAAGTCTTCGTGCTCGACGATGGCTTCGGGCTGCGTGGATGAGTCAGCGGCCAGGCTCATGACCTCGTCGGTCACCACTTCCATGGAATAGGTTTCAAAACGGTTGGCCTGGGTGCGCTCTTTGTGAAAGTCGTCGATGTCCTTGCCCATGTGCTCGGCCAACTCGGCCTGCGTGGGCGTGCGCCCCAACTCTGCCGCCAAAGAATGGGTGGCTTCGTTGTGCGATTTGTTGATGGCCACCGCCGAGCGGGGCAAAAACGACATGCGGCGCACCTCGTCCAAGATCGCGCCGCGCACCCGGCTGTGGGCAAAATTTTCAAATTCGATGCCTTTGGAGGCGTCGTAAGCCCTGGCTGCTTCCAGCAGGCCGATCATGCCCACCTGAATCAGCTCGTCCACCTCCATAAAGGGGGGCAGCCTGACTTTGAGGTGCAACGCCACCCGTTTGACCATGCCCAAATGGGCCATGACCAAGGCTTCGCTGTTGTTTTGCACCTCTTGGTACAGACGGGTGGATGGTGGCATGGGTGTCAGGTCCGAGTTTGGACCAGCCTTT
>JBEGTA010000237.1:0-2895 GCA_041179665.1 Pseudomonadota bacterium | reverse complement strand
CACCCAGTTTGAGGACAAAGGGGCCGTGGTGGCCAAGGTCAATGGCCAAAAAATCACCCAGTCAGAATGGGATGCTGCTCACAAAGACGAAGTTGACCGCATTCGCGCGTCGGTGCCCAACCTGGATCCGAAACTGTTGGATTCAGCAGAAGCCCGCTACGCCACCCTTGAGCGCATGGTCAATGACCGTTTGATTGCGCTGGCCTCTGAGCAACAGCTGTTGATCACCAGCGACCAGCGTTTGGCGCGTTACCTACAACAAGACCCCTCAATTGCGGGCTTGCGTAATGCCGATGGCAAGCTCGACATGGAACGTTACCGTCAACTGGCGGCCAGCCAGGGTATGACGCCTGAAATGCTGGAAGCTCGGGTGCGCCGCGACTTGTCCAACCAGCAGGTGTTGGCGGGCTTGCAAGCCTCGGTGTTGGTCACTCAGCGTCAAACCGACATGGCCTTGGACGCTTACTTGCAGCGCCGCGATATTCAAGTCAAGCGTTGGTTGCCAGCTGATTTCGCGGGCAAGGTGAATGTGGTGGATGCAGATTTGCAGCGCTATTACCAAGACAACTTGGAGCGTTTTCGCTCCATCGAAAATGTGGATATCGAATACTTGGTGCTGGATGTCGCGTCCATCCAAAAGCGCATCGAGCTGCCTGATCAAGACCTGAAAACCTATTACGAACAAAACCTGCAACGCTTGGCAGGCCAGGAGCAGCGCCGCGCCAGCCACATTTTGGTGAACGCAGCCAAAGACCTGCCTGCTGCCGAAAAACAAAAAGCCCGTGCCAAAGCAGAAGCGTTGTTAGAGACGGTGCGCAAAGCGCCTAAATCGTTTGCCGATGTGGCGCGAAAAAATTCGGACGATTCTGGCTCGGCCAGCCGTGGCGGTGACTTGGACTTTTTTGCCCGTGGCGCCATGGTCAAACCTTTTGAAGATGCCGCTTTTGCTTTGCAAAAAGGCAGCATCAGCGACATCGTCGAATCGGACTTTGGCTTTCACATCATCCAATTGACCGACATCAAGTTGCCGCAGGTCCCATCTTTTGAGTCGATGCGTCCGCAATTGGAAGCCGATTTGCGCAAGCAACAAGCCCAACGCCAATTCGCAGAATTGGCTGAGACTTTCAGCAACAGTGTGTACGAGCAAGCCGACAGCTTGACGCCTGTGGCCGAGCGCTTGAAGTTGCCCCTGCAAAAAGCCCAGGGCGTGGCCGCCATGCCGGCTGCGGGTGTGCAGGGCTACTTGGCTAACCCCAAGTTGCTAGAAGCGCTGTTCTCTGATGACGCGATTGGCAAGCGCCGCAACACGGCCGCCATCGAAGTGGGCACCAATACCCTGGTGTCGGCACGTGTGGTGACGCACCGTCCGGCAGCGGTTCGTCCGTTCGACGAAGTCAAAGCCGAAGTGCGTCAACGTTTGATTGCCACGCAATCGGCTGAATTGGCCAAGGCCGAAGGCCAAAACAACTTGAAAGCATGGACTGCCGATGCCAGCCAAGCCAACTTGGGCAGCGCCTTGACGGTGTCGCGTGACCAATCGCAAAACTTGCCTCAAGCCGTGGTGGATGCGGCTTTGCGCGCCAACCCCGAAAAAATGCCGTTGCTGGTGGGGGTCGATTTGGGTGCGCAGGGTTACGCTGTGGTGCGCGTGAACAAAGTGGTGCCTCGTCCTGAAGCCAGCGCGCAACTCTCTGAGCAAAGCCGCCAGCAATTTGCCCGACTCTGGGGCCAAGCCGAAGCGCAGGCTTATTTGGCCAGTTTGAAGGCCAAATACAAAGTGGAAATGCGCACTGAAAAACCTGCCAAGTTGACCGATTCAGAAGCGAAAAAGTCGTGAGCTTCAGGCTATAATTACGTCTCTACGGTGGCTGTAGCTCAGTTGGTAGAGTCCAGGATTGTGATTCCTGTTGTCGTGGGTTCGAGCCCCATCAGCCACCCCAAATATTGAAAAGCCCTTCCCCTTTCGGAAGGGCTTTTTCTTTGGCGCATAGCTTTGTTTGCCAAGTTGAGTTGTCCACGGTTGGTCACCGGATTCCCCATGCTTATCCACAGGGTTGTCCCATGACGAAGGGGCCTTCGGGCGTTAACATGGCCTTTTGATTGTTCGGTTCTTCATGTCTGCTGTTTTCTCTCCCCATTTGAGCGAGTTTCCCTCTGATCTGTCCTCGGACAGTCAAATTGCGAAATTGCGTGTCCCACCCCATTCCATCGAAGCCGAGTCGAGTGTTTTGGGCGGCTTGTTGTTGGACAACGGCGCTTGGGATCGGGTGGGCGATTTGTTGGTCGATTCGGATTTTTATCGGCACGAGCACCGCCTGATTTATGCGGCCATTGGCGCGCTCATCAATGCATCGAAGCCTGCAGATGTGATTACCGTCAGCGAATACATCCAAAACCAAGGCAAAACTGCCGAGATGGGCGGCCTGGGGTACCTGAATTCTTTGGCGCAGTACGTGCCCAGCGCAAGCAACATTCGCCGCTATGCCGAGATCGTGCGCGAGCGCTCCATCTTGCGCAAGTTGGTCACCGCCAGCGACGAGATCGCCACCAATGCCTTCAACACACAAGGCAGGGCAGTGGCGCAAATCTTGGATGAGGCCGAACAAAAAATCTTCAACATCGGTGAAGAAGGCTCGCGCATGAAACAAGGCTTTCAAGCCATGCCGCAGTTGGTGGTGGACTTGTTGGACCGTGTGCAAGAAATGGCCGACAACCAAAACGACATCACGGGCGTGCCCACCGGTTTCATTGACTTTGACCGCATGACTTCGGGTTTGCAACCTGGTGATTTGATTGTGTTGGCCGCCCGTCCTTCGATGGGTAAAACCGCTTTGGCCATCAACATCGCCGAGCACGTGGCCTTGAATGAGGGCCTGCCTGTGGCCGTGTTCTCGA
>JBEGTA010000236.1:0-6513 GCA_041179665.1 Pseudomonadota bacterium | reverse complement strand
AATTTTGCACGGCTTTTGCACGGCGCAAAGACAACTTGGCGTTGTAGGCTGAAGGGCCCAAGCGGTCGGTGTGACCCGTGACCTGAATGGCTTCCACGTTCATGCCTTTCAATTCAACCAGGAATTTGTCCAGCGTCTGCTTGCCATCGGACTGCAAAGTGTCTTGGTCAAACCCAAACAGCGAGTCGGCTTCTAGCTTGACTTTGACCCACGGTTTGGGTGCGGGTGCAGGCGGTTCAATGGCCACGACGACAGGTGCTTGAACAATAACGATAGGTTCTTTGTACATGGGTGCTGCAGCTGGGGCCACATAAGGTTTGTAAGCCGTTTTCACTGCCGGTTTGCTGCCGCCAAAACGGTAGACCAAGCCCAATGAGATCAGGTGCACATGATTTACAGGTTCGCTCCTCTCGACTTCAGTGAAAGCTATTTCTATGACATTCAATCCCACCAAACCACACGACATTTCACCTGCAACAACGCCGCAGCAACACCATGAGCAAGCGGCTGAACACTTTGAGCAAGCCGCCAAGTCTCATAAAGTAGCGGCTAAAAAACCAACGCCAGTTACCAAGTCACTGATCGCTGTTCATTGACCCAATCGATTGGCCTTCACAGGTCAGTCGCTTGGGTCATTTGCTTTTGGAAAAGGGAAGATTGCCCAGCGCCGCACTGGCCAAATACCGGAGGGTTTTGGCGTCATTGCTTTGTTCAGGCCGTCGCGGCCACCAGACCATCAAAGGTTAAGGTCTAAGGTCAATTTTTGAGGGGATTTGGGGCAACTGAGGGCCCCGGTCGGGTCATTTTGATCGACTGGCCATGGTGATTGGTGCGGCTGGCGGGGATCGAACCCACGACCCTTGGCTTCGGAGGCCAATACTCTATCCACTGAGCTACAGCCGCACTTAAAACAGGCGCGATTATCTCACGCCTTGTCTTTCAGGCTCGGTTTTGCAAGCCCAGTGAAGGGTGGGCGGCTATAATCTTGGGTTGATTTAAAGCCTAGCCCTAGGCCAACGACCAAGCCCTAAATGAGGATCTCATGAGCGACAACAGCCACGATCAACACGAAGCACACACTGGCCCAGTGAAAACGCCCAAGCAAATGCTTTTGCTGAGCCTGGCCTCCTTCATCATCCCTGTATTCATCATCATCGGTCTGGTGTTTTATGTGACTTCTGCCAACAAAACTGCGCCTGGCTCCAGTGATGCTGAACGCGCCCTGGCCCAACGCATTCAAAAAGTGGGTTCGGTTGAAATTCGCGATGCCAACCGCCCCCTGCGTGCAGGCGAAGAAGTTTACAAAGCCCAATGCGTTGCCTGCCACGCTTCGGGTGCTGCTGGTGCACCCAAGTTTGGTGATGCTGGCGCTTGGGGTGCCCGCATCAAGCAAGGCTTGGACACGCTGGTGACCTCCGCACTCAAAGGCAAAGGCGCCATGGGTGCACAAGCAGGTGGCGACTTCAATGACACCGAAATCGCTCGCGCCGTGGTCTATTTGGCCAACAACGGCGGTGCCAAATTTGAAGAACCGAAAGCACCTGCCGCTGAAGCTGAAAAGAAATAAATCAGGGGTTCACCCTTCACAATCAACCGACCTCCGGGTCGGTTTTTTGTTGCCTGCTTCTTTGGTGGTGTTCGTCAGGTTTGCTGTGGGCTGATGACAAAGCCAAATCGCGCAGGCAGATCTCGCGCCTGGCAGTTTTCAAGCGCCCAAAGCCCTTGCTCTATGGCTTGTGCAACAAACACCACATCCAGTGTGTGCACCAAACCCAAACCCAACGGGGTTTGCAAGTAAACACGGCCTGTTTCATCCACCAAACATGCGAGCGCCTGGGTGATTTGCCCAGTTTGAGCGGTGGGCTTAAATTCTTCATTCAGGCGCCACACAAAGGGCGCTGCCTCTAATTCAACATACACCCGTTGAGGTCCGTTCTGAAAGAACCACCGTCCTTGTTCGTCATGGTCGTAATTGCGATGGATGAATTCGATCAATTTTTCGTGCCTCAAGACCGAGCCTTTTGACCCGGCATGGCCACTTTGGAAAGTGCCCGCTTGCTGCACGCGGTCATCGCGCATGAGCCATTGGCCACGGCTGTCCAAACCCAGCCAGCCAAAGCAATCGGGCACATGGGGCCACTTCGCCATGGCCTGTCGAACGATGTCATCCATGGCGCATGGTCTCCGTGGACAGTGAACACCCTGCCGCCTGCAACAACCAAGCCCCAACGGCATCGGGCAAGCCACGCACATGGCCCGGCCAGGTGCCTTGCGCAAAGCCCACATGCCCGCCATGCTGAGGTTGCCAGAGCGTGACCGATGACGACACTTCGTTGGTCTGCGGCAAACTGGTGGCAGGCACAAACGGATCGTTGCGCGCGTTGAGCGCCAGTGCAGGCAATCGAATGTCGCGCATGCGTGGTTTGGCAGAAGCCCGGGTCCAGTAGTCGTCGGTGTTTTTAAACCCATGCAACGGGGCAGTGAACACATTGTCGAATTCGTACAAATCGCGCGCCTGCAAGAGTTTTCGGCGGTCAAACAGCCCTGGGTGCTGAGCCCATTTGGACAAGGCCTTGGGCTTCATGCTGCGCAAAAACATGCGGGTGTAAATTTGCCGATTCAAACCGCGACCAATGGCTTGTCCGCTTTGCATCAGGTCGAGCGGCGAGCAAATGGACGCAATGGCATCGGCATTTTGCAAAGCACTCGCGCCATGCTCTGCGGCCCAGCGCATCAAGGCATTCCCCCCCAGTGACACACCAGCGGCGATCAGCGTTATGCCGCCTTGTGCCCGATGCTGTTGGCGCAGGCGCTGCAACACCCAATCAATTTCAACGTGGTCACCCGAATGGTATGCCCGCGGCCCCAGATTGAGCTCGCCACTGCAGCCCCGAAAATGGGGCAGCGCAAAGTTCAGATCGTGCGTTGCTGCCCAATCGGCAAAGGCTTGTGCGTAATGACTATCTGAAGACCCTTCAAGCCCATGAAACAACACCACCAGGGGCCGGTGGGACTGGCTCGCGTGTTGCCTGTCCACATCGATGAAGTCGACGTCGGGAGTGGTCCAGCGCTCACGTTGTTTGGGCAATAGGGGGGCCCAATGTCTGCGTGCATACAAGGCAGACCAAATGGTCTGCGAGTGCCCTTCGGGCAACCACGCGGGTGGTGTGTAGCGCATGCCCGTCAGTGCAATACCGAGGGTTTGACACCCACATCTGCCGAATCGTTGGGCGTGCCGGGGCTGGCGTGGTGCGCGACCATCCGCCAACCTTGTGGCATTTTTTGATAAACATTGGTCACGATGACATACGCGTTTTTGACCCCTTGCGGTGTCATCAATTCCACACGCTCCACCAAGTGGTGCACGGCGCAAGCCAATGACTCAATTTTATGAATGCGCTCGGGATGCGCCTGCACACTGCCGTTGGCAAACATGGCTTCGAACGTTGCGCGAATGGCGCCCGAACCAATCAGACGCGGCCCGCCAGGATGGACACACACGATCTCGTCTTCTTCAGCCCAACAACCCATGAGCTGCTCGATGTCGGCGTTGTGCAACGCTTCGTAAAAGTTTTGCTCAATGTCGTCGGGGCTTCCGCCTGCAATGGCGGCATGTAATTTGGCTCGTTTCATGGTGCCTTCAAGTCTACACGTGCGCCTGCCCAATGGCCATAAAAAAACCCGGTGACATGGCTGTACCGGGTTTGAAGAGCGCTCTGCACGGGGGCAGAAGAGGCTGTCAAAAACAGCGACTTATTTTTTGCGGTATTTGCGCAGGGCCGACAACTGAGCCGCCAAAACAGCCAGCTCGGACTGAGCGCGGGCCATGTCGATGTCGCTCTTGGCGTTGCGCAGCGCTTCTTCGGCAGCAGCTTTGGCCGCATTGGCTTTTTCTTCGTCCAAGTCTTTGCCGCGAATCGCGGTGTCAGACAGCACGGTCACGCAGTCAGGCTGCACTTCCAAAATGCCACCCGCAACGAAAACGAATTCCTCGCCGCCGTCAGCCTTCTCGATGCGAACCGAACCGGCTTTGATGCGGGTGATCAGTGGCGTGTGGCGTGGGTAAATGCCCAGTTCGCCAGACTCGCCAGGCAAAGCCACAAACCGGGCTTCGCCAGAGTAGATGGACTCTTCTGCACTGACCACGTCAACGTGGATGGTGTTCATGTTTACTCCTTAAAAGGTGCGTTCAATTCGGACTGCGGTGCGGCAAGGAGCCGCCCCGCAGCGATGCTTTACGCAGCCTTTTTGGCCTTTTCAAAAGCTTCGTCGATGGTACCCACCATGTAGAAAGCTTGCTCGGGCAAGTGGTCGCACTCGCCGGCCACAATCATCTTGAAACCACGGATGGTTTCAGCCAATGTGACGTACTTGCCAGGAGAGCCTGTGAACACTTCCGCAACGTGGAAGGGCTGCGACAAGAAACGCTGGATCTTACGAGCACGGGCCACGGCCAACTTGTCTTCAGGCGCCAAGTCGTCCATACCCATGATCGCGATGATGTCGCGCAGTTCACGGTAACGCTGCAAAGTGCCTTGCACAGCACGTGCTGTTTCGTAGTGGTCTTGACCCACAACCAGGGGGTCCAACTGACGGCTGGTGGAGTCCAGTGGATCGACCGCAGGGTAGATACCCAACGAAGCGATGTCACGGCTCAACACCACGGTGGAGTCCAAGTGAGCGAAAGTGGTCGCAGGCGATGGGTCGGTCAAGTCGTCCGCAGGCACGTAAACGGCTTGGATGGAAGTGATCGAGCCGACTTTGGTTGAAGTGATACGTTCTTGCAAACGGCCCATCTCTTCGGCCAATGTAGGCTGGTAACCCACAGCAGAAGGCATACGGCCCAACAAGGCGGACACTTCGGTACCGGCCAAGGTGTAGCGGTAAATGTTGTCCACGAAGAACAACACATCTTTGCCTTCGTCACGGAAGGATTCAGCAATGGTCAAACCGGTCAAGGCGACGCGCAAACGGTTGCCTGGTGGCTCGTTCATCTGACCGTACACCATGGCCACTTTGGACTCGGGCAGGTTCTCGAGGTTCACCACACCGGAATCGGCCATCTCGTGATAGAAGTCGTTACCTTCACGGGTACGCTCACCCACACCAGCAAACACGGACAAACCGCTGTGCGCCTTGGCGATGTTGTTGATGAGTTCCATCATGTTCACGGTCTTGCCCACACCGGCACCACCGAACAAGCCCACCTTACCGCCTTTGGCGAATGGGCAAACCAAGTCAATCACTTTGATGCCGGTTTCCAGCAATTCTTGCGAAGGGCTCAGTTCGTCGTAAGCAGGGGCTTTACGGTGAATAGAAGAGGTGAGTTCTTGGCTAACAGGACCACGTTCGTCGATGGGCGTACCCAACACGTCCATGATGCGGCCCAGAGTGGCCTTGCCAACGGGCACGGTGATGGGATGACCGGTGTTGGACACGATCAAGCCACGGCGCAGACCGTCTGAGGAACCGAGCGCAATGGTACGCACGATGCCGTCACCGAGTTGCTGCTGCACTTCCAGGGTCAGCGCAGAGCCTTCCATTTTGAGTGCGTCATAAACTTTGGGCATCTGGTTACGTGGAAATTCCACGTCGACCACCGCGCCAATACACTGAACAATTTTTCCTTGGGCTTGCATTTTTCGCTCCAAATAATTTGAATTTGCTGAACTGGGAATCAGCCGCTGATCGCCGCTGCGCCAGACACGATTTCCGACAGTTCTTTGGTGATGGCTGCTTGACGCGTCTTGTTGTAAACGAGCTTGAGCTCGCTGATCACATTGCCTGCGTTGTCCGTGGCGGCTTTCATTGCCACCATACGTGCAGCGTGCTCTGAGGCCATGTTTTCTGCCACGGCTTGGTATGCCAAGGCTTCTGCATAACGGACCAACAACTCGTCAATGACCGTCTGTGCGTCGGGCTCATAGATGTAATCCCAACCATGGGCCACAGCACCGCTTGCTTTGGTGTCGGCTTCCATTTTGGAAGACGACAGGGGCAGCAACTGGTCGATGGTGGGCACTTGTGCCATGGTGCTGACAAACTTGTTGTAGCACAGGTACACAGCACTCACCTCGCCTGCGGCATAAGCGTCGAGCAGCACCTTGACGGGACCAATCAGCTTTTCCAAGTGAGGCTTGTCACCCAGATGCGTCACGTGCGCCACCACTTTGGCGTTGACACGGTTCAGGAAACCCAAACCTTTACCGCCAATGGCCACGGCCAGTGGGGTTTTGCCCGCGGCCTGTGTTTCACGCAATTGTCCTGTCACGGCGCGCAGCAAGTTGGTGTTCAAGCCACCGCACAACCCTTTGTCTGTGGTCACCACAATGTAGCCCACCGACTTGCCGTCGTTTTGCTTCATGAAGGCGTGCACGTACTCAGGGTTGGCTTGCCCGAGATGAGTCGCAATGGTGCGAATCTTCTCGCTGTAAGGCCGGGCCGTGCGCATACGCTCCTGCGCCTTGCGCATTTTGGAGACGGAAATCATCTCCATGGCCTTGGTGATCTTCT
>JBEGTA010000235.1:0-2985 GCA_041179665.1 Pseudomonadota bacterium | reverse complement strand
GCGTTTGACTTGCCGAGCCATGGCTTCGCCCAACAGCCCTGCACGTGGTTCGACCAAAGTGAGGTGCTCTTTGGCGCGGGTGATGCCGGTGTAGACCAGTTCACGTGTCAGCATGTCGCCCACGGAGTCGGGCAACACCACCACCGCATGCGCAAATTCTGAGCCTTGGCTTTTGTGGATGGTCATGGCAAACGCCGTCTCAACATGGGCCAAGCGGCTCACACTGACCGAGCGCAGTTGGGCCCCTTCCAAAAACCAAACACGCAGGGCTTTGCTGGCCACACCCGGCAAGACCACACCCACATCGCCATTGAACACGCCCAGCGATTTGTCGTTGCGGGTCACCATCACAGGGCGACCGGCAAACCACTCGCCCTCGGGCTTGAGTAAGCCCTGCTCAGCCAAAGCGCGTTGCACTTGCAGATTCAGTTGGCGGTCGCCCCAGTCACCGTCATGCACCGCACACAAAATACGAAACCGTTCAAAGGCCTGCAACACCCGCACAACCCAGGCGCTGTGGGCTGCGACAACGGCGTCGTGCTTGCTGGTCGTATCGACAGTCGTATCGACAGTCGAATCCGTGGACGCATAGGTAGGTGCATCAATAGCCCCATCGGACTGTGGCCCCGCCTGCATAACCCGCAAATAGTCGGCATAACAGGCCGGCGCTTGTGGGCGGCCTTGCAGCGCCAGACGCACCACGGCATCGGGCTTCACGGGAGCCTGCAAGGCATAGACTTTGCCCACACCGGCGTGCGCGTTGGGCTGTTCGGTGTTGCCATCTGCGTCTTTGAAAAGTGCGGCTTGAGGAAGTGAGACTTTTGGGCGTTCAGCTTGGGAGTTGGCGGCGTGGGCTTGTTGCGTGCCTCTAGACAACAATTCATAGGCCCCCATGGGCGACGACTGCACAAACAAATCTTGTGGCGCAGCGGTGGTCGCAACACCCAAATTCACCGCTTTGGCCAATGCGCCAATGTCCGAGCCAAAGCGGTGGCTGTTTCGCAACATCACGGTTTGTTGGTCCAGCGGACTGCCCTGCCGCGACGAGGGCTGCAGCACTTCGCCACAAGTCGCCCGCAAATAGTCGCAGGTGCTGGGGCTGTACAAATTGTCTTGCGCATGCACACACAAATCACCCAACACCGAACCCACTTCGACCGATGCCAGTTGGTCTTTGTCCCCCAGCAACACCAGCTTGGCGTGTGCTGGCATGGCCTGCATCAAGGCCGCCATCATCTCTAAGTGAACCATCGAGGTTTCGTCGACCACCAGCACATCCACATCGAGCGGCCGTTGCGCGTTGTGCTTGAACTGTCGACTGCCCGCCTGCATGCCCAACAACGCATGCACCGTGCTGGCCTTGCCCATGCGGTCGGTCAGGTTTTTGAGGTCAATGCTCTCGCCCAAGCTGCGTTGCAAACTGGCCAAAGACTGGTCGATGGATTGGCGCAAGCGCGCCGCCGCTTTGCCCGTGGGCGCGGCCAAGGCCACCCTCAACTGCGCTGGGTTGGCGCTGGTGGCCAACAACAGGGCCAGCAAGCGAGCGGCGGTATAGGTTTTGCCGGTGCCAGGCCCGCCTGTGATGACGGTCAGTCCACTGCGCAAGGCCAAAGCGCAAGCGATCTTCTGCCAAGCGGGGCCTGGAGCGCGTGTGTCTTGTGCGTCCGTGAATTGAGCACCCATCAAGTTGGCAGCGCCCGATGGTGTCGTGGCGTCTGGGCCAGAGTGAGTCGGCGCAGGAAACAAGCGGTCGAGCCAATAACGGGCGGCATCGGTGTCCACATGGGGCAGCGCCCTCGCCCGCTCGGCCATGGCCTGGGCCACCTGTTGCTCATAGACCCAATAGCGGCGCAGATAGAGCAAGGGCTGTTCAGGTGTGCCACCCAACACCAAGGGCTGCCCCTTGTCGGCGGACTGCGCGCTGTCGCCACGGTCTGCACTTTCAGCCCCCACTCCACGCCATGCACAACGCACCACCGGGCTGCGCTGCAAAGCCTTGAGCCACGCCGACAGACCATTGGGCAGCTCAGCCCAAAGTGTGCTCAAGCCAGTTTGCATTTTGTCGGGCCACGCCAGCACCGATTGGGGTTGCAAGACCAACTCACGCAAGGGCAAACACACGTGACCGCGGCCTTCCATGTGCGCCAACAAGGCGCTGGCCACCAACAAAGGCGGCGAAGCCTGCGCATCGAGCTGTTGCACAAAATGGGCCATGGCGCTGTCCAAGCGTCGCAAGCCCCCCTGCTCAGTCCAGGCGAGCAAGGTGCGCAAAGTAGCCGCAGCGTCTAGGGTGGTGGTCATGCTGGTCAGCCTCGGCTTTCAGGGTCGAGGCTCTGGCTGTGGGTGCGGGTCTCGACAGGGTCGAGCATGCGATCCAACTCGGCCAAAAACGTGGCTGAAAAGGTCAGTGTGCACATGCCACCCGCAGGCCCATGAATGCCCCGCAAAAACAAATAAGCCGCGCCGCCCAGATGCTGCTCAGGGTCATAGCTGGCGCCCAGTCGACTGCGCAACAGGCGGTGCAAAGCCAAGGCATAAATGGCGGCTTGCACGTCATAGCGGTGCTCGGCCATTGCGGCCTGTAGGCGCTCGGCGCTATAGGCGGCATCCTCGGTGCCGAGGGCGTTGGACTTGTAGTCCAGCACCCAAAAACGGCCGCGGTGCTCAAACACCAAATCCATGAAGCCCATCAACATGCCATGCAAGGTGCTGGTCTGCAAGCTGGGGCGCGGCACCCCGGGCATCAGGTGGGTTTGGCACAACTGGTCAAGTTGGCGTGTCTGAATGCGGTGCGCCGGCAGCCAAAACTCCATCTCTGAACGCACTGTTGTCAAGTCGGCCAATGCCACGCCCTGATCGACATCGGGGCCACGCTCAAGCCCGGGCATCGGGTGCTGCACCACCTGCAACAACCAGTCGGCCAGTGCAGGTGCAGCGTCTTTGTGGGCGCGTTCGCAGCGGGCTTGCAGTCGGGCCATGAGCGTC
>JBEGTA010000234.1:0-3591 GCA_041179665.1 Pseudomonadota bacterium | reverse complement strand
CCAACAATGCAGTGCCCCTGGATGGCCACATGCATTCAAAAAAATTCCTGTTTTTAACTTTCCATTGAGGCTTTCATGACTGCACGCACCGCCGTTCACAATTTGCAAGTGGCCAACCCCTTGCTGAACTTCATCAACGACACCTTGTTGCCCGCCACAGGCGTCAAGAAGGACAAGTTCTGGCAAGGCTTCAACGACATCGTCGCCGATTTGGCGCCCAAAAACATCGCCTTGTTGGCTGAGCGTGACCGCATTCAGACCGCCATGGACCAGTGGCACACCGCCAACCCCGGACCTGTGGTGGGTGACAAGGCCATGAAGGCCTATCGCAAATACCTGAGCCAAATTGGCTACTTGGTACCTGAGCCCAAAAATGCCAAAGCGGTCACCGCCAACGTGGACGCTGAATTGGCCAAATTGGCCGGACCACAATTGGTGGTGCCGATTTTGAACGCGCGCTACGCCTTGAACGCCGCCAATGCACGTTGGGGCAGTTTGTACGACGCGCTGTATGGCACCGATGCCATCAGCGAAGCCGATGGTTGCGAAAAAGGTTCGGGCTACAACCCCAAGCGGGGCGCCAAAGTCATTGACTACTGCCGCAACGTGCTCGACCGCTGCGCGCCCTTGAAGTCGGGCTCACATGTGGGTAGCCGGGGTTATGCGTTGAAAGGTGGCAAATTGGTGGTGACGCTGGCCAACGGCAAAACCTCCGGTTTGGCCCAAGCCAAGCAGCTGGTGGGTTACACCGGCGATGCCAAGTCGCCCGCATCGTTGCTGTTTGTGCACAACGGCTTGCACCTCGATTTGCAAATCAACAAGAACACCCCGATCGGCAAGACCGACCCTGCGGGCGTGTCGGATCTGATCGCCGAAAGCGCTTTGTCCACGATTTTGGACTTGGAAGATTCGGTGGCCGCCGTGGACGCGGATGACAAAGTGTTGGCCTACGCCAACTGGTTGGGCATTTTGCAAGGCACCTTGAGCGAAGAAGTGCACAAGGGCGGCAAGACCTTTACCCGCACCATGAACCCCGACCGCGAATACACCAAGCCCTCGGGCAAAGGCAGCGTGAAACTGCACGGCCGCTCGTTGATGTTTGTGCGCAATGTGGGTCACCTGATGACCAACCCTGCCATCTTGTACAAAGCCGCCGATGGCAGCATGAAAGAAATCCCAGAAGGCATCATGGACGCCATGATCACCGTGACTTGCGCATTGGTCGATCTGCAGAAAAAGAGCTCGCACCCCCTGCGCAACAGCCGCACGGGCAGCGTCTACATCGTCAAGCCCAAAATGCACGGCCCCGCCGAAGTGGCGTTCGCTGACGAGTTGTTCGGCCGCGTTGAAAAAGTCATCGGCATGAAGCCCTCCACCGTCAAGCTGGGCATCATGGACGAAGAGCGCCGCACCAGCGCCAACTTGAAAGCCTGTATCGCTGCGGCCAAGAGCCGTGTGGCCTTCATCAACACCGGCTTTCTGGACCGCACCGGCGACGAAATGCACACCTGCATGTTGGCCGGTCCGGTCATGCGCAAGGGCGATATCAAGAACAGCGTGTGGTTGGCGGCTTACGAAAAAAACAACGTGAATGTGGGCTTGGCCTGCGGTTTGCGCGGCCGCGCCCAAATTGGCAAAGGCATGTGGGCCATGCCCGACCTGATGGCGGACATGCTCAAAGCCAAGATTGGTCACCCCATGGCGGGCGCCAACACCGCGTGGGTGCCCAGCCCCACTGCCGCCACTTTGCACGCCATGCACTACCACCAAGTGGATGTGCCCGCGCTGCAAAAACAAATGGAAAAGGCCGTGGCCAAACAAGACGCCAAAGCCCAGCGCGATGAAACTCTGAGCAAGCTGCTGCAATTCCCTGTGGTGGCCAAAGACGCCGCGAACTGGTCGGCTGAAGACAAGCAAAAAGAACTCGACAACAACGCCCAAGGCATCTTGGGTTATGTGGTGCGTTGGGTTGACCAAGGCGTGGGTTGCTCTAAGGTGCCAGACATCCACGGCGTGGGCCTCATGGAAGACCGCGCCACTTTGCGCATCAGCAGCCAGCACATGGCCAACTGGCTGCACCATGGTGTGGTGACCGAAAAACAAGTCAAGCAAACCATGGAGCGCATGGCCGCGGTGGTCGATGCACAAAACGCGGGTGACGCGGCTTACCAGCCGATGGCAGGCAACTTCAGCAAGTCGGCGGCCTACAAAGCGGCTTGTGACTTGGTCTTCAAAGGCAAGGCGCAACCCAGCGGTTACACCGAGCCCTTGTTGCACGCTTGGCGTCTGAACGTCAAAGCGGCTTAACCTGCCTGTCGGCTAGGGTTCGCGCTTGAGGGGCGGGTCCGGCCGATCAATGCGGCTCCT
The DNA here is from genome assembly GCA_041179665.1 of Pseudomonadota bacterium. Taxonomy (GTDB): domain Bacteria; phylum Pseudomonadota; class Gammaproteobacteria; order Burkholderiales; family Burkholderiaceae_C; genus Limnohabitans_A. The sequence continues at coordinate 1,224 of JBEGTA010000234.1, read as the reverse complement.
TCGGGAGCCGTTTTTTTGCCACGGAGTTCAGCGCAAGGCCGATGCCTGAAAATACAGGTTTGGAGGAAAAAACATGCGCTGGATTGACCGGATGCCGATGTGGTGGTTGGTGGCTGTGGCCGTTTACTTGGCGGGCGCACCCTTTGTGCCCGAGCCGCATTTGGTGGAGAAGTGGCGCATGTTGTTCGAGGGCACTTTGAGTCGGCCACTCGATGTCTTTGACTTCTTCTTGCACACGGTGCCCTTGGGGGTGCTGGCCATACGTCTTTGGCGTGTGGTGCAGCGCCGCCGACAAAGCAACTCATAATTTGCGCACCATGTCGTTATCGCCAGCCATTGATCCTTGCCTGTGCCCCTTGTGTGGGCAGCCCAACAGCTGCGCCATGGCCTGCGCCCCCGACCCCGGGGGGCCTGATGCGTCAAGTCAGCCCAAGCTGGCTGAGCCGTGTTGGTGCACGCGTGTGCAGTTCAGTGCGCATCTGCTCCAGCAAATACCCGAGGCGGCCAAGAACAAGGCCTGTATTTGCATGCGATGTGCCACCATGGCGCACACAGCGACCACTTCATCCGGGAAAGACTGAACCATGTGCCAACTGCTGGGCATGAACTGCAATGCGCCCACCGATGTGACCTTCAGCTTCAGCGGGTTTGCGCAACGGGGCGGCATCACCGACCACCACAGTGACGGTTGGGGCATTGCATTTTTTGAGGGCAAAGCGGTGCGCCATTTTGTCGACCACCAAAGTGCCAGCACATCGCCGGTGGCGGAGTTGATTCGTCACTACCCCATCAAAAGTCGCCATGTGATTGCGCATATCCGCAAAGCCACGCAGGGTGAAGTCAGCTTAGAAAACTGCCACCCGTTTGTGCGCGAGCTGTGGGGGCGCTATTGGGTGTTTGCACACAACGGCAATTTGGTCGACTTTGCGCCACGGCTGCATGGCAACTTCAAGCCGGTGGGTCAAACCGACAGCGAACGTGCATTTTGTTGGCTGATGCAAGAGCTGGCCAAGTCACACGCCAGCGTGCCCAGCGTGGCCGAGTTGTCATTGACATTGCGCGAGTTGGTGCCGCAAATTTCGCGCTTCGGCACCTTCAATTTTTTGTTGTCCAACGGGCAGGCGTTGTGGGCGCATGCCAGCACGCATTTGCATTACGTGCTGCGCCGACACCCGTTCATGCAGGCGACCTTGAGTGACGAGGATTTGAGCGTGAACTTTGCTG
>JBEGTA010000233.1:0-3957 GCA_041179665.1 Pseudomonadota bacterium | reverse complement strand
GCAAAGCCGCGTTGGTAGGCGGCCAGCGCCGACAACATGGCGGCTTTGGAATAAACAAACAAGGGCGTGCCATGTTCGCGTGCCAAATCAGAAAGGCGCACACCTTCCACCATGAGTTGGTCATGCACGTAGGCGATATGGGGTTGGCCAGGCAGGCCTTGAGATGGGGTGGATGCGTTCATTTTTTGGCAGGCGTGGTGGGCGCAGGGGTGTCAGGCCAGGGGTTGAGCGATTGCGGCAATGTGGCGCGGTCCTGCGACTCGGGGGTGTTGGGCATGTACAAAGCCCCTTTTTGACCGCAAGCCGTCAACATCGCCGCACCGCCAACAAGGGCATGCGCCATGACTAGAATCTTGATTACCTTCAACATGCAGCGATTGTAATGACCGACCTCGAATTTTTGGACCACGCTGAACGCCTTCTTGCTGGCGTTGAGATCAGCAGCGATCGCCTGAACGACGACACCGACGCGGACATTGACAACCAAAGGGTGGGCGGCATGGTGACGTTGACCTTCCCCAACCGCAGTCAAATCGTGATCAATCTGCAAAAGCCCCTGCACGAGGTGTGGTTGGCGGCACGTTGCGGTGGCTTTCATTACAAATTTGACGGCACGCTTTGGATGGACACCAAGGGCCAAGGCGAGTTTTGGCAGAGCTTGTCGCGCTATGCCACTGAGCAAGCGGGGCAACGTCTGGAGTTCAAGCCCTGAGGGCGTTCCCATGCAAGGCCCAACACTTGGGCGCGTGGGCCCGTTTAGTTTCTGAACAAATCCAGAATTCGGTTGCGCTCTTCACCCGCGGGCGGCGCGTTGGGTGATGCCCCCGAGCTGTCAACGCCCGTGCCCAAGGTGCTGATCCCCCCGCCCTTGGCATATTCTTCATAGACCCAGTCGTTGCCAATGTGCACCAAGCCTTCGGGCACCGTGGGCTCGGCCACTGGCATGTTGCGCAGCGCTGTTTCCATGAAGCTGATCCAGACCGGCAGGCTCAAGCCACCGCCAGTTTCACGGTCGCCCAATTTGCGCGGGTTGTCGTAGCCGATCCACACCACCGCGGCCAAGTTTTTCTGATAGCCCGCAAACCAAGCGTCCATGGCATCGTTTGTGGTACCGGTTTTGCCATAAATATCAGAGCGCTTGAGTGTGGCCTGTGCGCGAGCAGCCGTGCCTGAGCGGGTGACTTCTTGCAACAAGCTGGTCATGACGTAGGCATTGCGTGGCGGAATGGCCAATGACGCGTCGTTCATTTGGGCGTTGGCGGGGCTGTCGACCAACACCCGGTCTTTGAAGTCGGTGATGCGGGTGATGAGGTGCGGCTGCACCCGGTATCCGCCATTGGCAAAAACCGCATAGCCGGTGACCATTTGCATGGGGGTGACCGAGCCCGCGCCCAAGGCCATGGTCAGATAGGCAGGGTGTTTTTCTTCGTCAAAGCCAAAGCGGGTGACCCACTCTTGCGCGGGACGCGTGCCAACCGCTTGCAGCACCCGAATCGAGACCATGTTCTTTGACTTGGCGAGGCCTGTGCGCAAACTCATGGGGCCATCGAACTTGCCATCGTAGTTCTTGGGTTCCCAAGGCTGCCCCCCGGTCACGCCGCTGTCAAAGAACAATGGCGCATCGTTGACCATGGTGCCGGGGGTGAAGCCTTTTTCCAAAGCCGCGGAATAAATGAACGGTTTGAAACTCGAGCCCGGTTGACGCCAGGCTTGGGTCACATGGTTGAATTTATTTTTGGCAAAGTCGAAGCCCCCCACCAAAGCCCGAACTGCACCGGTTTGGGGGGTGATCGCGACAAAGGCACCTTCGACTTCAGGCAGCTGGGTGATTTCCCAAGCGCCTTTGGGCGTTTGCGTGATGCGAATCAGCGCGCCTTTTCGGACTTGCTTGGCTGGTGGGGTTTTCTCAGACAAGCCCGATTGCGCGGGTTTGAGGCCTTCGCCGGTGATGCTGATTTGCTCGCCGTTTTGCCTGACCACGACCACTTTACGGGCAGAGGCTTCTAAGACGACAGCCGAGAGCACGTCACCGTTGTCGGGGTGATCTTCCAGTGCCTCATCGATGGTTTCTTCCATCTTTTTGGGGTCTGCCGGCAAGTCGAGGAACTTCTCAGGGCCGCGGTAAATCTGGCGACGCTCAAAATCCATGATGCCTTGGCGCAGGGCTTTGTAGGCCGCCATTTGCTCGGTCGATTGCACGGTGGTGTAAACGTTCAGACCGCGCGTGTAGGTTTCTTGACCGTACTGGGCAAAGACCATTTGTCGCACGGTTTCGGCCAAAAATTCTGCGTGAAGAATTTTCTTGTCGGCGGAAGAACGCAATTTGAGGGTTTCGGCTTTGGCCTCTTTGGCTTGGGCAGCCGTGATGTACTGGCTGTCTTCCATGCGCTCAATGATGTAGAGCTGCCGCGAGCGTGCCCGCTTCGGGTTGCTGATGGGGTTGTAGGCCGAGGGTGCTTTGGGCAGCCCGGCCAACATGGCCGCTTCGGCGATGGTGATGTCTTTCAGGGGTTTGCCAAAATAAATTTCACACGCCGAAGCAAAACCATACGCCCGGTTGCCCAAAAAGATCTGGTTCATGTAGATCTCAAGGATCTGGTCTTTGGTCAGCAGGTGCTCGAGTTTGTAGGTGAGCAAAATTTCATAAATTTTGCGCGTGTATGTTTTTTCAGACGACAGGTAAACGTTGCGAGCCACCTGCATCGTGATGGTCGAGGCGCCTTGGCTTTTCATGCGCCCCACGTTGGCGATGCCCGCACGCAAGATGCCCAAATAGTCCACGCCCCCATGTTGATAAAAGCGGTTGTCTTCAATCGACAACACCGCGTCTTTCATCACTTGAGGGATTTCATTGATCGGTGTGAGATTGCGGCGTTCTTCGCCAAACTCGCCCATCAGTTGGCCATCTTCGGTGTAGACGCGCAAGGGCAACTTGGGTTTGTAGTCGGCCAAGTCTGAAATGTCGGGCAGGTTGGGGTATGCCATCACCATCGCGACGCCGACCACCATCAAGATGGAGGCCAATCCAGCGGCCATCAGTGCCAGGCCCCAAAGAGCCAATTTGCCGACCCATGACAGGAGCGTCGTGGGGGCAGGCGCGGCCCCGTCTTTTTGAGGGCGCTGCTTGTCTGACGAGGGTTTGTTTTTGGCGGGCATAGGTGGGCTGATGGGGCAGCCAACAAGATGCGGGCCACTGCGCATTATAAAAATCTCGGCCTCGGTTTGCGCATCCAATGCCGCATCAATTTGAATATATTGGTTTGCAAAAAAATTGTCAGGCAAGCTGATTCATGTTACAAAACCCGTCTTGAAAGGGTCTGGTGGCCCTTTCGCAGGGAGGCTCAAGATGCAAGCGCTGGCACAGTGGTGGCGAGAGTGGGCTGCCCTGTCCGCCGGGCAGGCTTGGGGGCTGGCACCGCAGGGCTTGGCCTGGGATTTGGTCGGTTTACACCGACACAGCGCCACTTTGGCCAAAGTGCACACCTCACAAACATTGCCCATACCCGTGGGGCGAGATCCGGTGGACCTGAGTTGGTTAAGCCAGCCTTTGCGCCGCAACGGTCGCTCGCGTGGCGGTTTGCGGCACCGCTTGAACTTGGCGTTGCCAGCGGCCTACCTGAAACAGGGCGTCGTCGTTTTGCCGGCAGATTTGCTGGCTGAAAACTGGCCCTTTGAAGTGCAGTTGGAGGCTGCTCGGGTGCTGCAGGTGGCCCACGATGCGGTGAACTTTGACTTCGAACCTGATCCGGCCACCCCAGACCAGGTGCGCCGCATTCACTGGATGGGCTGCACGCAAACGCACATGGCTGAATTCAAAAGCTTCACCCGTGCCGCAGGGTGGCGCTTGGCTGTGGTCGAGTCTGAGCGACAAGCGGCTGAGCGGGGCGCACGCGCCCTGGTGGGCGGCATCGCCAGTTTGTTGACGCAGGCCCCGCAAGATTGGCAGTTTCTTCTGCC
>JBEGTA010000232.1:0-7587 GCA_041179665.1 Pseudomonadota bacterium | reverse complement strand
AACTGAAAGGGTTTGCCCCTGTTTTTTGCGTGACCCCTCTGGTGGACAGGGTGGTGGAGGTTGAGCACCTCAGCAAAGCAGGTGCGGCTTCAGAGGTGCGGGCGGCCTACCAAGTATTGGCCCCGCAATTGGCCCAACTGCGAGAGGAAGTGGCCACGCACCTGGGCCTTCCATCCGACGGCGCTCAAGCCGGTGACTGATCGGCCAGCCATTGGTCGATTTTTGCGGGGTCGTGCAGCAAACGCAATTGGTCAAACGCCTCTTGCGCCTCGGGATAGACCCGGCGCAAATAGTTCAGCCATTGTTTGAGCCGCCCGGCACGGTGCCTAGGCGCGACCCGCAGCGCAATGCCCTGCCAAAACAAACGCATCAAGTGCAAAATTTGGCTCCATGCCACTGCGCTGCTGATGGCACCTGAATGCGCCAAAGCATCGTGCTGCGCAATCGACAAAGCCAAGCCCGGGTCGGCCACCATGCCACGCCCAATCATCAAGCGGTCGCAACCGGACACTGCTCGGCAACGCAAGGCGTCTGCCAAGGTCCAAATTTCGCCATTGGCCACGATGGGCAGACGCACATGCTGGCGTAAATCGGCGATGCGTTCCCAATAAGCGGGCGGCCGGTATCCATGCGCCTTGGTTCGGGCGTGCACCACCAAATCACTGGCGCCTGCCGACTCGATGGCCATGGCGCATTCTTCGGCACGCACGTCATCGTTGTAGCCCAGCCGCATCTTGGCCGACACCGGAATGTGCGCAGGCACAGCGCGGCGCACCGCGGCCACAATTTGCCCCACCAATTCGGGTTCGTCCAACAGCACGGCACCTCCTCGGTGCTGGTTCACGGTTTTGGCAGGACAACCAAAATTCAGATCAATGCCCGCCGGGGCCAGCGCCGCCAACGCCGCGGCATTGGCCGCCAACATATCGGGGTCAGACCCCAATAACTGCACCCTGACCGGCACCCCCGCTACCGTGCGGCTTTGGTTCAACAATTCAGGGGCCACGCGGATAAAGGCCCGCCGGGGCAACACGGTATTCGTCACGCGAATAAACTCGGAGACACACAAATCGACGCCCCCCACCCGCGTGAGCATGTCGCGCAGGGTGTGGTCGAGCAAGCCCTCCATGGGGGCCAACAAAATACGCGCTCCCAAGTGGCTCATGGGCATGCGGCGGTCGGTGTCAGTTGGCGACGAGATCAGGCGAGTTTGGCCTCAAGCCAGTTTGCGTTTCAATCGCACTTCTTCCACTTTCACGCCGCCCAGCGGCACGGTGCGGGCGGTGTTCATCTCGCGCTTGAAGCCGGCGAGATCATGAAAGCGCAGGGTTTTTTCGTGCAACAAAGGCAACCACACCGTGACGTCGGTGCACCCTTCGTCTTCCAAGCCCTCGCGCGCGGCGTCCCACAGGGCCAAGCCCACGCCTTGGCCCAAACGCTCGGGAGCGGCATAAATCGCCCAGATTTCACCTGTGGTGTTTTTTGACTTCGGATCTCGTGATCGGTCAAAACCCACAAAGCCAACAATTTCAGCGCCATCGGTGGCCACAATGACTTGCGGCTCGCCGTATTCAATGGCTTCTTTCCAAAACGACACGCGCTTGGGCATGGGGGTGGCGTCCCAATGGGTGTCGGGCACTTGACCCGCATACGCGGCGCGGCAGGCCTTCACATGCAATGCCGCCACAGCAGGGGCATCTTGACGGGTGGCAAATCGGACTTGGATATCGGACATGGCTAAATTGGAAAAAGATAAATCGCAAAAACAACAACTGCTTGGGCCACGCTGCCCAGCGTCACACCCGCTATTGTCGCCGCTTCGGTTATCGTCAAGGCATGAGGATCCCATTGAACTTGATGAAATCGATAAAAACCGGCATTGCCGGCTGTGCCTGGCTGTTGGCCGCCAACGTCCTTGCGCAAGCGCCTACATCCACGCCCTCACCCCCACTCCCACAAGCCCAGCCAGCGGCCAACCCACGTTCCGTACCCCCCAAATCAGCGCGCTTTGAAGACAACATGGCCGAGCGCACGCGGGCTTGCACCGCCTGCCATGGCGACCAAGGCCGCGCCGGCCCCGATGGTTATTACCCCCGCTTGGCCGGCAAACCCGCCGGGTATTTGCACAACCAATTGCGCAATTTTGCGCAAGGCCGGCGTCATTACGAGCTGATGACGCGCCTGATCGACCCGCTCTCCGACGACTACATGGGCGAGATGGCGCGGTATTTTTCTGCCCTGTCTTTGCCTTATCCCCCCCCCAGCGCCAACAACACAATTGCCAAAGAGCGACTGGCCCGAGGGCAACAACTGGTGACGCAAGGCGATGCGGCGCGAGGATTGCCGGCCTGCACGCAGTGCCACGGTGTGCGCTTGACTGGGGTGCAACCCCATGTGCCCGGTTTGCTGGGTCTGCCCCTCGACTACCTGAATGCCCAACTGGGCGCATGGCAAACCGGCCAACGCAAGGCCCATGCCCCCGACTGCATGGCCGAGGTGGTGAAACGCATTCCCTCCGAAGACCTGATTGCGGTGTCAAGTTGGCTCGCCCGCCAACCGCTGCCTGCCGACACCCACCCTGCCACCAAGCCACCTGCAGGCCCACCCTTGCCCGCGACCTTGCGCTGCGGCAGTGCGCCTGAACTGCCGGTGGCAGCAGGAGGTCAGTCATGAAAATCGGTCGCACAGCCCGAATACTGACCGGCCTTTGCCTTGCAATGGGGGTGTTGGCCTTTGTTGTGGTGTGGCATAACTGGGGAGACACGTGGGGAGACACGTGGGGAGCTGGATGGCGGCATGCCAATGGCGACACTGGGGTGGGCAACTCGCGCTTGACCGCACCACACCACACGCCACACAACACACTCCCCAACTCACCAGCCAACGGGGCATCTCATGCACCTCCGTCAGCGACCGCCGCCCTCAGCTCTTCAGAAAAAACGGCCCAAATTGAACGTGGCCTGTATCTGGCGCGGGCTGGCAACTGTGTCGCTTGCCACAGCGCACGCGGCGCGGCACCCATGGCCGGAGGCCGCCGCATCGACACCCCATTTGGAGCTGTTTACAGCAGCAACCTGACGCCCGATGCGGCCACAGGCATCGGCCTTTGGAGCCCGCAAGATTTTTGGCAAGCCTTGCACCACGGTCGCTCACGCGATGGGCGCTTGCTGACGCCAGCTTTTCCCTACAACCACACCAGCGTGATCACGCGCTCAGACAGCGACGATCTGCTGGCTTGGTTGCAAAGCCTGCCCCCCGTATCCCAAACCACGCCTGCCCACACCTTGGTCTGGCCGGTCGGCACGCAAGCCGCTTTGGCCGTTTGGCGCACATTGTTCTTCAAGCCCACCCCTTTCCAGCCACAGTCAAACCAAAGCGCCGAATGGAACCGTGGCGCCTATTTGGTGACCGGTTTGGGCCATTGCGCAGCATGCCACAGCCCACGCAACGCCTTGGGTGCCAGTGGCGCTGTGAGCGATTTGTCCGGCGGCTTGATGCCCGTGATCAACTGGTATGCCCCAGACCTGACCCGAGATGCCGAAACCGGCATGGCCAGCACACCGTTGTCGGGCATCGTGCAGTTGCTGCGCAGCGGCGAGGCGGGCCATGCCCAAACCAGCGGGCCCATGGCCGAGGTCGTTCAGCACGGCACCCAGCACATGAGCGAAGCCGACTTGCGCGCCATGGCGGTGTATTTGCAATACCGCGCACAACAAAACACCCCCACTCCTGCCAAGGCCAGTTCACCTCCCGCACGCACGCCAGTGAGCCCACTGACCGCCGAAAAGGGAATCAAAGTCTACGAGCGGCATTGCGTTCAATGCCATGGCGAGCAAGGCCAAGGCGTGACCACTGCCACGGGAAAAATCGCCTACCCGGCCCTCGCCGGCAACCGCGCCGTATTGCTCAACGACCCGACCAATTTGGTGCAAATGGTGTTGTACGGCGGCTATGGCCCTGCCACGGCATCGCACCCTCGGCCTTTTGGAATGCCGCCAGCGGTGCTGGAGTTGGACGATCGCGACATTGCAGCGGTGCTCACGCACTTGCGCACCCAATGGGGCAACCAAGCCAGCGAAGTCACGCCTTTGCAGGTCAACCGCATACGTGCCGCGCAAGGGCATTGAGCTGTCGTATCGGGCAACATGGGGCAACGCGCTTTTCGCTAATATTTCGGCCATGAAACAACACCTCACCATCTTGACGGGCGCCTCGCGAGGCATGGGCTTGGCCATGGCGCAGCAATTGATCACATCGGGCCACCACCTGTTGTGCATTTCACGCCATGCCAACGACAGCTTGACAAGTGCCGCCCAAACAGCGGCTGCGCCTCTGACCCAATGGACGCACGATTTGTCCGATGGCCTGGGCGCCAGCCAGCGCCTGCAAGACTGGCTGGCCAGTTTGGACGCATCGACTTATGCCAGTGCCACCCTCATCAACAACGCCGGCGTGATTCCCCGCATCGGCCCCTTGAGCCAAGCCGATGCAAGCGATTTGGCGCAAGCCTTGCGGGTCGGCTTGGAAGCCCCCATGCAGTTGTGCGCAGCGTTTTTGGGCGCCACTGGGCACTGGGGCGTGACCCGTAAAGTGCTGAACATTTCTTCGGGTTTGGGGCGCAATGCCATGGCTTCGCAAGCCGGCTACTGCGCCGCCAAAGCGGGCATGGACCACTTCACACGTTGCCTGGCCTTGGATGAAGCGCTCAAACCCAACGGCGCCCGGGTCTGCTCGCTGGCCCCGGGCGTCATCGACACCGACATGCAAGTGCAATTGCGCGGCGCCGCATCGGACGATTTCCCAGACCAAGCCCGCTTCCAGCAGCTGAAAGAAAAAGGCTTGCTCAGCACCGCGCCTCAAGCCGCCAGCCAGGTCTTGGCCTATCTGGCCCGAGCCGACTTTGGTCAAAACGCCATTGCCGACGTGCGCGGCTAAGCCTTAAAGCCAACGCCGCTTGGGCTGTCAGGTCAATGTAGTGATTGAGCCTGACACTGGCTGGGTTTTTCATCCATCAAATTCAATTCTGGAGACATCCCATGAGCCGAGAAGTTGTTGTTGTCAGCGGTGTTCGCACTGCCATTGGTACTTACGGCGGAAGCCTGAAAGACATCGCCCCCACCGAGTTAGCGGCACAAGTGGTGCGCGAGGCGCTGTCACGCGCAGGCACCGATGGCAAAGATGTCGGTCATGTGGTGTTCGGCCATGTCGTCAACACCGAGCCCAAAGACATGTACCTGTCACGGGTGGCCGCCATCAACGGGGGCTGCAGCGAAGGAACGCCGGCTTTCAACGTTAACCGTTTGTGCGGTTCGGGTTTGCAGGCCATCGTCAGCGCCAGCCAATCGATTTTGCTGGGCGACTGCGATATCGCCATTGGTGGTGGTGCCGAAAACATGAGCCGTGGCCCGTACGCCAGCTTGACCGCGCGCTGGGGTGCCCGCATGGGTGACATCAAAATGGTGGACATGGTGGTCGGCGCGCTGCACGACCCCTTCCACACCATTCACATGGGTGTGACCGCGGAAAACGTGGCCGCCAAATACGGCATCACCCGCGAAATGCAAGACGCCTTGGCGGTTGAAAGTCACAACCGCGCCGAACGCGCCACGGCTGCGGGTTACTTCAAAGACCAAATCATGCCGGTCATGCTGAAAAGCAAAAAAGGCGATGTGGCCTACGCCACCGACGAGCATTTCCGTGCCGGCTGCAAGATCGAAGACATGGCCAAGCTGAAGCCCGTGTTCGTGAAAGAAAACGGCACCGTGACCGCAGGCAACGCATCGGGGATCAACGATGCAGCTGCCGCCTTGGTGTTGATGGAAGCCGGCGCGGCCAAGGCCCGTGGTGCCAAGCCGATGGCCCGTTTGGTGGGGTATGCCCACACCGGCCTCGACCCGAAGATCATGGGGGTTGGCCCGATTTCGGCGACACAAGCCGTGCTGAAAAAGACCGGCCTGAGCGTGAACGACTTGGACGTTATTGAGGCCAACGAAGCCTTTGCGGCACAAGCCTGCGCCGTGACGCGCGAGTTGGGTCTGGACCCTGCCAAAGTCAACCCCAACGGCTCAGGCATTTCCTTGGGTCACCCCATTGGAGCCACCGGCGCGTTGATCACGGTGAAAGCCTTGCACGAGCTGCAACGCGTGAATGGCCGTTATGCCTTGGTCACCATGTGCATTGGCGGCGGTCAGGGCATTGCGGCTATTTTTGAGCGCATGTGACAGCGGCGGTCTGGACAGGCAGTGGCCATTCAGGCCGCTGCCATCGAAAAAAAGGGCATCACCAGATGCCCTTTTTTGTTTTGAAACGCCTCATGGTTTTTGTGCCGCGGTGACCACGATTTCAATGCGGTAAGTCGGGTCGGCCAATGCCGCTTCAACCGTGGCGCGGGGCGGTGCACTGCCAGGCACCACCCAAGCGTCCCAGACCTCGTTCATGGCGGCGATATCCGCGATGTCTTTGAGGTAAATCTGGGTGCGCAAGATGCGGGTTTTGTCGCTGCCGGCTTCGGCCAAACGCTGCGCCACTTGACGCAGCACATCGGCGGTCTGGCTGCGAATGTCGGTGGCCTCGCATTCCGGCACCATGCCGGCCAAATACACAACCCCATGAAACACCGCGGCCTCGCTGTAGCGGGCTGCCACATGCAGCCTTTGGATGTCGTTGTTCATGGCTTCTTTTTTCCCAATTTGGATTCGGTCCCGGCCAACAGTCGGTTGATGTTTTCACGGTGCCGCCACACCAGCAGCATGGCCATCACGGCCAGACAAAAAACTTCTGCGCCATTCATGTCCCAAGCGACGCCATCGCCAAACACATAAAACGCAGGCGCAAATACCGCCGCCACCATAGACGCCAGCGACACATAACGGCTGAAGTACAGCACGATCGCGAAGCTCAACACCGTGGCCAAAGCCAACCCGCCATTCACGCCCACCAGCACCCCCACGGCAGTGGCCACCCCTTTGCCGCCGACAAAACCAAAAAACACCGGATAGAGATGGCCCAAAAAGGCCGCCAAGCCGCAAAGCGCCGCCACGCCCACACCCAAACCCAATGGCCCACCATAGGCCAGCACCATCGCCACCGGCAGCCAGCCCTTCACGGCATCGAGCAACAGGGTCAAGATGGCGGCCTTTTTGCTGCCCGAGCGCAGCACGTTGGTGGCGCCTGGGTTTTTGCTGCCGTATTGGCGGGGGTCGTTCAAGCCCATCATGCGGCTGACGATCACGGCAAAGCTGAGCGAGCCCAGCAAATAACTGGCCAGCACCACAAGGGCCGGAAGCACGAAGTTCATTTTTGTTTTCCCTGTATGTCCATCGGTCGTTATTCTGCCAGTGCGCAGTTCACTGCTTGTGCGCCCAACAAACGCACACAGACTTGGGGAACGATGCCCACCAAATAACCTCGGCGCCCGCCATTGATGCAAATGCGCGGCAAAGTCAAAATGCTTTCCTCGATGTAAATCGGCATCGCCCGGCGTGTGGCAAAGGGCGATGTGCCCCCGACCAAATAACCACTGTGCCGGTTCGCCACTTCAGGTGTGCAGGGCTCGATCGATTTCAAGCCCACTTGTCGGGCTAAATT
>JBEGTA010000231.1:0-13371 GCA_041179665.1 Pseudomonadota bacterium | reverse complement strand
TGAAATGGGCGGCGATACAATGACCGGCCTGTCATGGCGCTGGTTGATTGCACGGGATTCAAAAGAGTCATGGGCAGTTCATGGGCTGTCGTGTGCGACATCAATGCTTGTTTTTCTGTCTCGCCGGCCGCTGGGTCGTTCGAGTCGCTTCCGGTTCATCTTTCAATGACATCAATTTCACCTTTGGCCTCTGCAGCTCGTCAGGTTTTGCCCGACGCTTGGCAGGCTGAAGTCCATTCATGTCTGCAACCTGATGAAAACGCAACAGCTTGGCTGGAGGTTGACCTGGATGGCAGTTTGCGGTTTGCCAAAAGTGTCGTCATTTTGACCGATCAGCGGGTCTTATCCCGGGCGCCAGGTGAAAAAAATTGGTCCAGTTGGGCTTTGCAAGCCGGTTTTGCTCTGAAACTCTCCGACCACGCCGGGGTGGGCACTCTGGTCCTCACCAGCCCCGAGGGACAGTTGGCGGTCTGGCGCTTTACGTTGGGCTTACAAGCCGCGGTGGCGCGCTGGATTGTCCAGTTTGAAAGCCAGCTGGCCCAAGCCGTGGCCAAGCCGGGCGATGCCTCTGACGGACGTCCTTTGCAATCGCTGTTGTCGGGTTCGGTGTGCCCGGTGTGTCAGCAAGTCATGAGCGATGACGACGAGGAATGCCCCAGCTGCGGCCGCGAAGATTTGGCGCCGCCCTCGACCTGGACGTTGTTCAAACTCTGGCGTTTTGCAAAGCCTTACCAGCGCTCGCTGTTGGCGGGTTTTTTGCTGACTTTGGCGGCCACGGCAGCGACCTTGGTGCCGCCCTACCTCACCATGCCCTTGATGGACGACATCTTGATTCCGTACCAAAACGGCAAGGCCATCGACCCGGCATTGGTGTCCCTGTATTTGCTGGGTTTGTTGGCGTCGGCGTTGTTGGCTTGGGGCTTGGGTTGGGCCAAAACCTACATCTTGGCCTTGGTCTCTGAGCGCATTGGTGCTGACCTTCGCACCACCACGTACGAGCATTTGCTGAAACTCTCGCTCGAGTATTTTGGTGGCCGCCGGACCGGCGATTTGATCGCCCGTATTGGCAGCGAAACCGATCGCATCAACGTCTTCTTGTCTTTGCATTTGTTGGACTTCGCCACCGATGTGTTGATGATCTTGATGACCGCAGTCATCTTGTTCACCATCAACCCGACGTTGGCATTGGTGACCTTGTTGCCCTTGCCGTTCATTGCTTGGTTGATCCACGTGGTGCGTGAAAAACTCCGCACCGGCTTTGAAAAAATTGACCGCGTTTGGGCCGAAGTCACCAACGTGCTGACCGACACCATCCCCGGCATTCGGGTGGTGAAAGCCTTTGCCCAAGAAGATCGTGAAGCGCAGCGCTTCAAAGATGCCAACAAACACAACCTGCAAGTCAACGACCGTCTGAACCGGGTCTGGTCGCTGTTCTCGCCCACCGTGACACTGATGACCGAGATCGGGCTGTTGGTGGTGTGGGGCTTTGGCATTTGGTTGGTCTCAGACGACCAGATCACCGTCGGGGTGTTGACCGCATTTTTGGCCTACATCGGCCGCTTTTACAGCCGCCTCGACTCAATGAGCCGCATTGTCTCGAACACCCAAAAAGCGGCATCGGGCGCAAAGCGCATTTTTGACATCCTCGACCATGTCTCCAGCGTGCCCGAGCCGGTTCAACCCACCGCTTTGCCTGCCAAAGTGCAAGGGCGCATCACGGTGCGCGATGCGGGCTTTCGCTATGGCAACCGCGCCGTGATTCGGCAACTCAACTTGGACATTCAGCCCGGTCAGATGATCGGTTTGGTGGGCCACAGCGGATCGGGCAAAAGTACTTTGGTTAACCTGATTTGCCGTTTTTATGACCTGTCGGAAGGCGCCATTGAGTTGGATGGCACCGACATTCGGCAGTTGAAAGTGGCCGATTACCGCCGCCAAATTGGCCTGGTGTTGCAAGAGCCGTTTTTGTTCTTTGGCACCATTGCAGACAACATCGCTTATGGCAAACCTGAAGCCACTCGCGAAGACATCGTGGCCGCCGCACGGGCCGCACACGCCCACGAGTTCATCTTGCGCATGCCGCAGGGCTATGACTCGTTGGTGGGCGAGCGCGGTCAAGGGCTGTCGGGTGGTGAGCGCCAGCGCATTTCGATTGCGCGCGCCTTGCTCATCAACCCGCGCATCTTGATCTTGGACGAGGCCACCTCGGCGGTGGACACCGAGACCGAAAAAGAAATTCAACGCGCTCTGGACAACTTGGTGCGCGGCCGCACCACGATTGCGATTGCACACCGCCTGTCCACATTGCGCAAAGCCGACCGCTTGGTGGTGATGGACAAAGGGGTGGTGGTGGAAGAGGGCACCCACGATGCCTTGATCGAGGCCCAAGGCGCCTACTGGCGCTTGTACGAAGCGCAACAACGCCAGGCTGAAACCGAAGCCGTGCTGGGCGGCAGCCTGGACGCCGCAAACACCAAGGTGACCGCATGAGCCCATCCTTTGATTTGAACCGCGATGCGTTTGGCCGCTGGGTGTTGCAGATGCCTGACGGCACGGCGCATGTGCCCGTGACCGCTTTGCGGGCCTACCCTGTGTCAGCGCCCGACGATGGTGTGGCACTGATGGATGCAGAAGGGCATGAGTTGCTCTGGGTGCCGCTGTTGGGGCAACTTGAAGCGCCGCTGCGTGACAAGGTGAAACAAGCCTTGAACGAACGCGAGTTTTTGCCCGAAATATTGCAGCTGATTCAGGTCAGCAGTTTTGCCACCCCCAGCACCTGGACGGTGATGACCGACCGGGGCGAGACGCAATTTTTGCTGAAAGGCGAAGAGGACATTCGCCGACTGACGGGCACGGTGCTGTTGATCAACGACATCAACGGGGTGCAGTTCATGATCCGCGATTTGGCGGCCATGGACAAACACTCCCGCAAATTGCTCGACCGCTTTTTGTGAGCGTGACCGCCGCTGCGTCGCAGCGGTCACGGCACCTTCAGGCCTTCAGCCTCAGGCCCCAAAAAAGCCCTTCAGCTTGTCGGTCCAGCTTTCGCCGCTGGGCTGGTGTTTGCCGCCCCCTTTGGCCAGCGAGTCTTCAAACTCTTTGAGCAGTTTGCGTTGGTGCTCGGTGAGTTTGACCGGTGTTTCCACGGTGATGTGGCAATACAAGTCGCCCGGATAACTGCCGCGCACACCCTTGATGCCCTTGCCCCGCAGCCTGAACTGTTTGCCGGTTTGGGTGCCTTCAGGAATGTCGATGGCGGCTTTGCCACCTAAGGTGGGCACATCGATTTCGCCACCCAAAGCGGCTTTGGTGAAACCAATCGGCACGGCGCAATGCAGGTCGTCGCCATCGCGCTCAAAAATGGCGTGTTTCTTGAGGCGGATCTCGATGAACAAATCGCCGGGGGGGCCGCCATTGGTGCCGGGTTCGCCGTTGCCTGCGCTGCGAATGCGCATGCCGTCGTCGATGCCTGCAGGAATTTTGACTTCGAGGGTTTTTTGTTTCTTGACCTTGCCTTGACCGTGGCAAGTGCCGCAAGGGTCGGGGATGATCTTGCCGGTGCCGCGGCAGTGCGGGCAGGTTTGCTGCACGCTGAAAAAGCCTTGGCGCATTTGCACCTGACCTTGTCCGTGGCAGGTCGCGCAGGTCTTGGCGCTGGTGCCCGGTTTGGCGCCGGTGCCATTGCAGGTGTCGCACTCGTCCCAGCTGGGAATGCGCAGTTGTGAGTCTTTGCCGTTCGCGGCTTCTTCGAGCGTGATCTCCATGGCGTAGCTGAGGTCGGCACCCCGGAACACCTGGCGACCACCGCCGCGACCCCCGCGACCTTGGCCACCAAAAATGTCGCCAAAGATATCGCCAAACGCATCGCCAAAGCCACCAAAGCCTTCGGCGCCGCCGCGCATATTGGGGTCGACACCGGCGTGGCCATGCTGGTCATAAGCCGCACGTTTTTGTGCGTCCGACAGCATCTCGTAGGCTTCTTTGACTTCTTTGAACTTGGCCTCGGCATCTTTGGCCTTGGCGTCGTCACCCTGGTTGCGGTCAGGGTGGTACTTCATCGCCAGTTTGCGATAAGCCTTTTTGATGTCATCGTCTGAGGCGTTTTTGGCGACACCCAGCACTTCGTAAAAATCTCGTTTGGCCATGAGGCAATCCAACCGTTAGAACAAGAACGCCGCGAAGGCAATTCAGGGTTCTGAATCAGCTTGCGCGGCGGGGCTGCGGGAAACCCGCAGTGGCAAAGGGGTTAGCCTTTTTTAACTTCTTTGACTTCTGCATCCACCACATTGTCGTCTTGTGGCTTGGCATCGGCAGCACCTGCGGCACCAGCACCCGCAGCGGCTTGCTGTGCTTGCATTTCGGCATAGACCTTTTCGCCCAGCTTCTGGCTGGCCGTCATCAGGGCTTCGGTTTTGGTTTCGATGGCGGTTTTGTCTTCGCCTTTCAAAACTTCTTCCAAGTCTTTGGCGGCGGCTTCGATGGCTTCTTTTTCAGCCGCTTCGATCTTGTCGCCGTGCTCGGTCAAGCTCTTCTTCACGCTGTGCACCGCGGCTTCGCCGGCGTTGCGGGCTTGCACCAATTCAAGTTTTTTCTTGTCTTCTTCGGCATTCAACTCGGCGTCTTTCACCATTTGTTGAATTTCGGCTTCAGACAAACCGGAGTTGGCCTTGATGGTGATCTTGTTTTCTTTGCCTGTGCCTTTGTCTTTGGCGCCCACGTGCAAGATGCCGTTGGCGTCGATGTCAAACGACACTTCAATTTGCGGTGTGCCGCGCGAGGCAGGAGGGATGCCCTCGAGGTTGAACTCGCCCAGCAACTTGTTGCCGGAGGCGATGTCACGCTCGCCTTGGAAGACCTTGATCGTCACGGCCGGTTGGTTGTCTTCAGCGGTCGAGAAAGTCTGTGCAAACTTGGTCGGAATGGTGGTGTTCTTGGTGATCATTTTGGTCATGACACCGCCCATGGTCTCGATGCCCAAAGACAAAGGCGTCACGTCCAAGAGCAACACGTCGGTGCGGTCACCCGACAGCACTTGGCCCTGAATAGCGGCACCCACGGCCACGGCTTCGTCGGGGTTCACGTCTTTGCGGGGCTCTTTGCCAAAGAACTCTTTGACCTTTTCTTGCACCTTGGGCATACGCGACATGCCGCCGACCAAAATGATGTCGTCAATCTCGCCAACCGAAACGCCAGCGTCCTTGATGGCCATGCGGCAAGGGGCGATGGTGCGCTCGATCAACTCTTCCACCAACTGCTCGAGCTTGGCACGGGTCAGTTTCACGTTCAGGTGTTTGGGGCCGGTGGCATCGGCCGTGATGTAGGGCAGGTTGACGTCGGTCGAGGCCGAGCTGGACAGCTCGATCTTGGCTTTTTCGGCGGCTTCTTTCAGGCGCTGCAAAGCCAACACGTCTTTGGCCAAATCCACACCCGATTCTTTCTTGAACTCGGTGATGATGAAGTCGATGATGCGTTGGTCAAAGTCTTCGCCGCCCAAGAAGGTGTCGCCGTTGGTCGACAACACCTCGAACTGCTTCTCGCCATCGACGTCAGCGATTTCAATGATGGACACGTCAAAGGTGCCACCGCCCAAGTCGTACACCGCGATCTTGCGGTCGCCTTTTTCAGATTTGTCCAAGCCAAAGGCCAGCGCAGCGGCGGTGGGCTCGTTGATGATGCGCTTCACATCCAGACCGGCAATGCGGCCTGCGTCTTTGGTGGCTTGGCGCTGTGCGTCGTTGAAGTAAGCGGGCACGGTGATGACGGCCTCGGTCACTTCTTCGCCGAGGTAGTCTTCGGCGGTTTTCTTCATCTTGCGCAAAATTTCAGCGCTGATTTGGGGGGGTGCCAATTTGTTGCCACGCACTTCCACCCAAGCGTCACCGTTGTCGGCTTTGGCGATGGTGTAAGGCATCAGGTCGATGTCTTTTTGAACTTCTTTCTCGGCAAATTTACGGCCGATCAGGCGCTTCACCGCATACAAGGTGTTGCGGGGGTTGGTCACCGCTTGGCGCTTGGCCGAGGCGCCGACCAAGATTTCACCGTCTTCTTGGTAAGCAATGATGGACGGGGTGGTGCGAGCGCCTTCGGCGTTCTCGATCACCTTGGTCGAGTTGCCTTCCATGATGGCCACGCACGAGTTGGTGGTGCCCAAGTCAATACCGATGATTCTTCCCATTTTGATGCTCCGAAATTGAGTAAAAGTGCAGATGTTTTGCAGGTGGGGCGCAAGGGGTGGTTTTCAAGTCCCCTTACGCCAAAAAAGGTTTTTGCTTATTTGGGCGCTGTGACCGTGACCAAAGCGGGACGCAAGACGCGCTCGGCAATCGAGTAGCCCTTTTGCAGCACGGTGACCACGGTGTTGGCCTCTTGCTCGGCGGGCACCACGCTGATGGCTTGGTGGTGGTGCGGGTCAAACTTGGTGCCGGCGGGTGGGTTGATCTCCACCACTTTGTTGCGCTCCAAGGCGCTTTTCAGCTGGCGCAGGGTGGCTTCAGAGCCTTCTCGGATCTGCTCAATCGTCACATTGGGGATGGCCAGACCCGCCTCGAGGCTGTCCAGCACCGGCAACAAGCTGTCGGCAAAGCCTTCGACCGCGAATTTGCGGGCCTTGGCGATCTCGTCGTCCGCACGGCGACGGGCGTTTTGCACATCGGCTTGGGCACGCAGGTATTGGTCGGCCAAATCGGCGTTTTGCGCCTTCAGGTTGGCCAGTTCGGCTTGGGCGTCGGCCAAGGGGTCGGTCACTGCGGCCGCCGCAGGGTCGGACGTGGCCTGGGCCGCCGACTGGGCGAGCGCCTCGTCCATCTGTGGCTTGGCTTCGGGCTGAGGGTTGGAATTGGAGTGGTTGCTGGCTTCTGACATGAACGATGTCCGCAAAATTGAATACCCCTCGTAAATAGGGGCGTTTTTTCAGGCTTCAAGGGGGGTGTGCCGGGGCCACAGCGGCCGGGGCACAAGAAAAAACCCGCCAAACGGCGGGTTGGGCCGAACCGACGCGCGCGTCGGACCCGTTTGTTGCGCCGGATCAGTCCAGGGCCAACAGTTCCACGTCAAATTTCAGCGTGGCGTTGGGGGGAATCACGCCGCCCGCGCCACGCGCGCCATAGCCCAGCTCAGCCGGGATGATGAGGGTGCGTTGGCCGCCCACTTTCATGCCGGCGACGCCTTCGTCCCAGCCTTTGATGACCATGCCTGCGCCCAAACCAAAGACGAAGGGGTCGCGGCGGTCGCGGCTCGAGTCAAACTTGGCGCCTTGTTCGCCGTCTTTGTAGAGCCAGCCGGTGTAGTGCACCGTGACGTCTTGACCGGGGGTGGCTTGTGCGCCTTCGCCCACAACGGTGTCTTCATATTGCAGGCCAGATGCGGTGGTGATCATGGGGAAAGCTTTCTGTAGTGGTGCCCTTGGCCCCATTGGGGGCTGCGCGGGCGGTCGAAAAGCAAAATTATGCCAGCAGCCCAAGCCCCGTTCAGGCGGCAAGACGCCGGATTTTGCAAAGGCTTTGGGACCGATCAGCCCAACAAACCACGCCGGGCCAGGTCGCGCATGAGGGCGTTCAGCCCATAAGTCCAAGGCGGCGCTTGGTCGGAAGTGGTGACGCGGTTGACCAAGGTGCCCAATTGGGGGGTGGAGACGCTCACCACATCGCCCACGGCGTGGGTGAAGCCTTGCCCGGGGCCATAACGGTCTTGGGTGGGTGCAAACATGGTGCCCAAAAACAGCACCATGCCGTCGGGGTATTGGTGGTTGGGGCCGAGGGCTTGGGCCGCCAAGTCGAGCGGGTCGCGGCTAATTTGCGACAGCGAGCTGCTGCCTTGCATGACAAAACCATCGGCGCCTTGCACGCGCAGGCTCAGGTCGCATTGGCGCACATCGTCCAAGGTGTAGTGCGCGTCAAACAGGCGAATGAAGGGGCCAATGGCGCAACTGGCGTTGTTGTCTTTGGCTTTGCCCAGCAACAAGGCGCTGCGGCCTTCGAAGTCGCGCAAATTCACATCGTTGCCCAAGGTGGCGCCCACCACCTCGCCACGCGAGTTGACGGCCAGCACAATTTCGGGCTCGGGGTTGTTCCATTGGCTGCCAGGGTGAAGTCCCACCAAGGCGCCGCTGCCGACCGCACTCATCGGTTGAGATTTGGTGAAGATTTCGGCATCGGGCCCAATGCCCACTTCTAAATACTGTGACCACATGCCTTGGGCCAGCAACACCTCTTTCAGCTTGGCCGCCTCGGGCGAGCCGGGTTTGACACTGCGCAGGTTGTCGCCAATCACAGCCACCACCGCTTGGCGCACCGCTTCGGCGCGGCTGGCATCGCCGCGCGCTTGCTCTTCGATGACGCGCTCCAGCATGCTGGCCACAAAGGTCACGCCAGCGGCTTTGATGGCTTGCAAGTCGCAAGGCGCCAAAAACCATGGCGCTTGGGGGTTGCGCCCGCCCTCGTCGCTGTTGGCCAGCACGTCGGCGGTCGTGGCCAAACGAGCAGCTTGGCCCGAATTTAAAAACGCTTGAACGCGCGTGGCTGGTTGGTCTAACTCGAGCAGTGCGCTGCAGGTGGGGGCCAGGGGCGACAAATCGAGCACATGCTCGGGGGTCACGGCCACCAACACGGGGCCGATCTCGGCCTGCCAAATGCGGCCAATCAACAAGGCCTGGTCGCCAGATGAGGGCAGGGAGGTGTGCATGAAAGACCTTTGCGAGCAAGAAAACGGCAGAAACCCGGAGTGTGCCTCAGAGGTAAATTTTTTGCAGCAAAGTCAGCAGTGTTTGACGTTGTGCGGGCGTCAGTTTGGCCGTTTTTTCAATCTCAAGTTCACTGGCCGTTTGCTCCGCTTGCACCATCAAGGCTTGTCCTTTGGCGGTGGCATGCAGGCCCACGGCACGGCCATCGTGCGGGTGGGGTTTTCGCTCGATCAAACCCCGTGATTCGAGCGACTGAATCAAGCCCACCAAGTTGGGCGGCAGCAAGTTGAGGGCGGTGCACAGTTGCCGCGAGGTCACGCCCGGGTTGTGCTGGATGGTCGACATGACTGAAAAATCCACGGGCTTCAGGCCATAAGGGGCCAGCCGCTCTAAGAACAATTCAATGATGCTGAGCGCCGCCCGTCGGGCGTTGTAGCCCATCAGGGTTTGCAGGTAACTGGTGTCGATTTTGTCGACCGACTCGGCCTTGGCCGATTTTTCTTTGGCCCCGCTCGGCTTTTTGGCAGGACTTTTGCGCGCGCCGGCATCGGTGGGCTTGGGGGCAGGTGAAACGGCCATGGTGATGCAGGTGAAGCTGTGAATTCAGGAGAGTCAGCTAAGTGAGGGAAGGGTGGGCCGATTATGTGCCGACCGCCGCACATTGCTGCACGATGATGAAAGTGCGCATTTGAAATTCGGGCAAAACCCAGCTGCGCAGGGCTTGGGCCGGGGCCGCCCAGCGGGCCTCGGCATGGGGTGTTGCTGCATCTACGCCGGCGTCGATTTGCAACCAAGCCCAGTCCATCAGCACCAAGGCCACAGCGCGCAAATAATCATCGGCAACCCGGAAGGGCAAGGCCGCATCGCGTGGCGCGGTTTGCACAATTTGTCCCGTCACGGCACGCAGGGTCTGGATGCGGGCGAGGGCAGAGGGGCCTGATTTGTGCTCTTTGGGGAGGCTCGCCTGCAAGCTGTCCAACAGGGCGTTCATGCTGGCGCCGCCATCGGGCAGCACCTTGCGCACCAACAGGTCGATGGCCTGAATTTCGTTGGTGCCCTCGTAAATCATGGCCACGCGCGCATCGCGCACGATTTGTTCAATGCCCCACTCGCGCACATAGCCGTGGCCACCAAACACCTGCAAGCAATCGCTGCCGCCATGAAAGGCTTGGTGAGTGAAGACCGACTTCATGATCGGCGTAACCAATGCGCACCAGCGCTCTGCGGCGGCTTGGGCCTCGGCATGGGGGCTGTGCTTGATCAGGTCCAATTCGAGCGCGGTGCGGTAAGCCAGCACACGACCCGCATCGACCCACGCGCGTTGCGTGTCCAAAATGCGGCGCATGGCGGGGTGCTCTGCAATCAGATCGGCCTCGCCTGCGGATTTGCCTTTGCCAGGGGCGCGCATTTGGCGGCGCTCTTGGGCATAGGCATCGGCCTTTTGCCAAGCGGCATCGAGCAGACCAATGCCCTGCAAAGCCACATGCAAACGGGCTGCGTTCATCATGACAAACATGGCGTTCAGGCCTTTGCCCGGTTCGCCCACCAAGGCGCACACCGCTTCGTCAAAGCGCATCACGCAAGTTGGGCTGCCATGCAAGCCCATTTTTTCTTCTATGCGATCGCAGTGCACACGGCTGCGGCTGCCATCGGGGTAAAACTTGGGCACCAAAAACAGCGACAAACCTTTCGGGCCGGGGGGCGCATCGGGCAAGCGGGCCAACACCAAATGAACGATGTTGTCGGTCAGGTCGTGCTCGCCACCCGAGATAAAAATCTTCGTGCCACTCACGAGGTATCGGCCCTCAGGGTCATTCGCCATGGGCACAGCCTTGGTGCGAGCCAAGCCCAAGTCAGAGCCCGCGTGGGGTTCGGTCAGGCACATGGTGGCCAGCCATTCACCGGTGGCCACTTTTTCTAAATACTGCGCTTTCAGGTCGTCGCTGGCGTAGTGCTTGATGCACTCATAAGCCCCGTGCAGCAGACCGGGTGCCATGGTCCAGCCGTGGTTGGCGGCTGACAGCATTTCGTACAGCATGGCCTCGAGCACGCTGGGCAGGCCTTGCCCACCGTCGTCGGTGTGGGCTGACAGCGCAGGCCAGCCGGATTGCCAAAATGTTTGGTACGCCGCTTTGAAGCCAGGCGGCATGGTGACCGCGCCGTCTTGCCACTGGGCGCCAATTTCATCGCCGTCCCGGTTCAGCGGGGCGACCACTTCACCGACAAACTTGCAGGCTTCCTCCAGCACCTGTTGCATCAGCTCAGGATCAACCTCAGAAAAGACCGGCAATGCTTGCAGTTGAGCAGGAGCGTTCAATACGCGCGACAACAAAAAATGCATGTCTTCGGTGCGGGGCTGGTAAGCGTTCATGGTCGAGGAGATGGGTTGGCGAGTGGCGAGTGGCGAGTGGCGTGTGGCGTGTGGCGTGTGGCGTGTGGCGTGTGGCGTGTGGCAGTTTGGGGGCGGGGTCAATCCATGGCATTGGGGCACCCATCGGGTGCCCCAGTCAGGCCAATGTAGACCGAACGGCCGATCAGGAGTCGACGCTGAAGCCGATGCGCTTGATCAGGGGGCCCCAACGGTCTAGCTCCGTTTGCGAGCTCTTCAGTTGGTCGGCAGGGGTGCCGCCATAAGGAATCAAGCCGACCACGGTCAGGGCGTCTTGCACGCCTTTGTCTTTGAGTGCGGCATTGATGGCCGTGTTGGCGGCTTGGATCACGTTGGCAGGGGTTTTGGCGGGGGCGTAAAAACCAAACCACTCTTCCACGGTCAACTCAGGGAAACCTTGCTCGGCAAAGGTCGGCACGTCAGGCACAAAGGGTGAGCGGGTTTTGCCCGAGGTGGCCAGAATGCGCATCTTGCCGGCTTTGTGGTTGGCAATGAAGTCGCCGTGCGGTGTGAACATGCAAGCGATCTGACCGCCGACCACATCGGTCACGCCGGGCACCGAACCGCGGTAGGGCACGTGCTTGAACTCGAAGTTTTGGTTCAGGCCCAACAACGCGCCAATGAAGTGAGGGGTCGAGCCGGCTGCGGGAGAGCCATAGCTGGCTTGCGCTGGATTGGCTTTGGCCCAAGCCACAAAGTCCTTCACGTTCTTCACGGTGGCGGGCACCATGGGGCCGACGGCCAGACCGTGGTGGATCATGGACGATGTGCCCACGGGCAAGAAGTCTTCAAAAGGTTTGTATTGCAGATTTTTGAAGATGTGCGGATACAGCGAAATGGCCGAGAACGGGGTCATGGCCAACACTGAACCATCGGCGGGCGCTGTTTTCAGCAGGTTCAGCGCAATCTGACCGCCAGCACCGGGACGGCTGTCGATGATGCCGGCGTTCTTGCTGTAGGGCGTGCCGCCAAATTTTTCGGCCACGCGACGGGCGCAAATGTCACCGGCGCTGCCGGGTGGAAAGCCATACAGCACTTTGACTTGCTCAATCGGCATGCCCGATTGCGCCCAGGCTTGCTGGAATGCTGTGCTGCCCAAAATCGCGGCGCTCACAGCGGACTGGATAAATTCTCGGCGGTTACTCATGGTTGTCTCCTTTTTTGGGGTTGAAAAACGTCTACACGGGGGGGAACTGATTCGGCATTCAGGTGCACAAAGCCTTGATGTCTTCGGGCACAGGAATGGCCTTGATGCGGTCGGGATCGTCTGGGTGCTTGATGCAAAAAGCACGCACTTCGGTGCCCTCGCACAACACGGTGTCGCCCCGCATCACCACATGCTTGTGCACGATGACTTTCTCGCGCCACTCTTGCACGCTGGTGTGCACCTGAAGCGTTTCGCCATAGGTGGCGGGGCGCATGAATTTGGTGTTGATCTCTAGCAAAGGTGTGCCGATGATGCCGCGGGTCTTGACCAATTCGCGCCAGGGCGGCACGCCGCATTTCACAAAGAAATTCAAAGACGACGCGTCCATCCATTTGGAGAAATTGGGAAAGAAAACGATGCCTGCGGGGTCGCAGTCGCCAAACATCACTTGCACTTCATAAACCACGGTTTTGCTCATGGGGTTCTTTCAGCGCGGGGCCATGCGCAGTGCGCCATCCAAGCGAATGGTCTCGCCATTCAGATGGTCGTTGGACACGATGTGACACGCCAGTTCGGCAAATTCGCTGGGCTTGCCCAAGCGCGAGGGAAAAGGAATGCTGGCCGCCAAAGACTGTTGCACCGGCTCGGGCAACTCTTTCAGCAAGGGCGTCGCAAACAAACCTGGGGCGATGGTGCAGACCCGAATGCCGTGTTGTGCCAAGTCGCGTGCCATGGGCAGCGTCATGCCCGCCACGCCTGCCTTGGAGGCACTATAGGCCTGTTGGCCCACTTGGCCATCGAAGGCCGCGACCGATGCGGTGAAGACCATCACGCCGCGCGCGTTGTCCTCAAGGGGGGGCAACTTGGCGCAGGCCGCGGCAAACAAACGGGCCGCGTTGTAAGTGCCAATCAGGTTGACTTGGATCACGCGGGCAAAGTCTTCCAAGGGTGCGGCGTTGCCGTCTTTGCCGACCACACGCTTGGCCGTGCCAATGCCCGCGATGTGCATCAAAATGCGCGCGGGGCCGTGTGCAGCGGCAGCAGTGTCGATGGCGGCTTGCATGCTGTCCGCATCGCTGACGTTGCACGACACCGCCACGGCGGAGCCGTTTCCATACTGCGCGACGATTTCTTGGGCCACGCGCTCAGCGTTGTCCA
>JBEGTA010000230.1:0-2769 GCA_041179665.1 Pseudomonadota bacterium | reverse complement strand
AGCAAAGCCAGCTTGTGTTGTTCGGCTTGCCAAGACTGGCTCAAAAAATCCACCGCTTGTTCGGTTTGGGTCAAGGCCTGTTGGGCGGCCGAAAGTTTGTCCACGGGTCGCCACTTCGGCGTTGTCAACAATTGCAACGGGCCGCCTTGGCCGCCGGATTGCATCCATGCCGGCGGTTTGTCGCCCGAAACCGTGCTGTTGCTTTTCCAGCCCAACCCTTGCAGCCATTGGTTTTGGCTGGTGTGCAACGTTTGCAATTGGGTTTGCAGCGACTGCAGTTGCAGCGCGTGTTGTTCTTCCAGTTTTTGCAATTGGCTTTGGCTGGCCACGCCCCCCATGCTTCTGACCAGTTCTGGCGCGAAATCCACGGCCACGCGCAAGCCCATGAAATGCATCAGCCCGCCCATCAGCAACAGCACGGTTGCCATGAGCAAACCGCCCAACCAAAGTCGACGCGCCGTCCATGAGAAAGAAACAATGCGGTGCGCCGGACCGCCAATCCAGATGAGTTGCATGCGCGGACTCCTCGCTGAATGCCATGCGCAGAGCGCGCACAGCTTGCCTTCAGCACAAAGGCCCCATCATATGCAAAAAACAGTCGAAATAATAAAATTGAGGATACTTAAGACCTCAATTCATCTCTTCGCAATCACGCCTTGGCCAAATGACGCTCCGCCAGCGCTACGTACCAATCGAGGCAGCCCGGGTTGGCCATGGCGTCTTTGTTGACCACTTTTTCAAGGGGTTGGCCCAGCATGAGTTTCTTAATGGGCAACTCTTGTTTTTTGCCCGAAAGGGTGCGCGGAATTTCGGCCACCTGAAAAATGTCATTGGGAATAAAGCGCGGACTGAGCGCCACTTTGATGGCGTTGTTGAGCTTCTGTCGAACCGAATCGTCCAAGGTCACGCCCTGCCGCAGCACGACAAACAAGGGCATGTAACTGTCCTTGCCCAAATACTCGAGATCCACCACCATCGAGTCCATCACTTCGGGCAGGGCTTCTACGGCGCTGTACAACTCGCTGGTGCCCATGCGCAAGCCATGGCGGTTGATGGTGGCATCGCTGCGCCCAAAAATCACACAACCCTCGCCCTGGCCCAAGGCTTCGGGCTCTGCACTGCCAATGCGCAGCCAGTCACCATGACGCCAAACGCCGCCCATGCTGGCCGAGCCGTCACCTCCGCCGGGCCGCCGCCCGTGGCCTGCGGGGTACATCTCAAAGTAACTGCTCAAGTAACGCGCGTGCCCGGTGTCGCCCCAAAAGTAAAGCGGCATCGACGGAATGGGTTGCGTGCAAACCAGCTCGCCCACCTCGCCCTTGACCGGTTCGCCGGCTTCGTTCCAAGCCTCCACCGCGGCGCCCAACATGCGGCATTGCATAACGCCCGGCTCTTGTGGCAACTCGCGGTGCCCGCCCACAAAGGCACCGGCAAAGTCGGTACCACCCGAAATATTGCACCACCAAATGTCGGTGCCCAAGCGGCGAAATTGCTCAACACCCCAAGTTTGTGTTTCGGGCGACAAGGGGGAGCCGGTGGTGCCCAAGGCACGCACACGCGACAAGTCGCCACAACGCGCGATGTCGAGTTCGGCTTTTTGACAATTGGCGAAATACGCCGCGCCGGCACCAAAAAAGGTGACGTGTTCTTGCGCTGCCATGCGCCACAAAACGCCCCAGTCGGGGTGTTCTTTGCTGCCGCCAGGGTTGCCGTCATAAATCACGCAGGTCACGCCGTTCAGCAAGCCCGCCACCTGCGCATTCCACATGACCCAGCCGGTCGAGCTGTACCAATGAAAACGCTCGCCAAAACTGTTGGGGTGGTAACTGCACCCGATGTCGTTGTGCAAAATTTTGTTGGCCAAGGCGACCGTCACAGTGCCGCCGTGGCCATGCACGATGGGCTTGGGCAAGCCGGTGGTACCACTCGAATAAACGATCCACAGCGGATGGTCAAACGGCACCCACAGCGGCTCAAACGCTTGCACCGCATCGCTGTTGTGCGCGGTGATGGCCGCCATTTGCACGCTGGCAGCAACTTCGCAGCTGGCCAAATCCAGCGTGCCCAAATACGCGTGAATGACCACGTGCTGCACGCTGGGCAGAGCGTCTTTCAGCTCTTGCACCACATCCATGCGATCAAAGTCCCGCCCGCCATAACTCACGCCGTCCACCGCAATCAAGACTTTGGGCTCGATTTGTTTGAAGCGGTCGAGCACCGCATGGGTGCCCATATCGGGCGCGCAAATGCTCCAGACCCCGCCAATGCTGGCGGTGGCCAAAAAGGCCACCATCGCCTCTGGAATGTTGGGCAAATACGCGGCCACACGGTCGCCCGGCTGCACCCCTTGGGCTTGCAAGTGCAGCGCCATGGCGGCCACCTGACGGCGCAATTCAGGCCACGTCAACTCGCGGCGCAGCCCTTTTTCGTTGCGGCTGATGACGGCTACCAAACCGGCTTGGTGGGCCGGCTGCACATGCCGAAAAACCTGCTGCACATAGTTGGTTTGGGCGCCCGGAAACCACTGGGCGCCCGGCATCACGTTGTGCGCCAGCACCGCGCTGTGCGGGGTGGGTGAAACCAACTCGAAATAATCCCAAATGCTTTGCCAAAAAGCGTCCAGTTCGGTCACGGACCATTGCCACAATTCGTGGTAACTGTCGAAACTCAGGCCGCGCTGCTCACGCAGCCAATTTTGGTACAGCCTGATTTGGGGCACATAGGGTGCGGGGCCAGAGGGTCTTGTCGCGGTGTTCATGCTGTGCAGCG
>JBEGTA010000229.1:0-3659 GCA_041179665.1 Pseudomonadota bacterium | reverse complement strand
GTCGTCTTTGCCCAGCATCAGTGCTTGCGCCTGCGCAATCACGTTGGCCAACAACAGCTCGTGGTGGTCTTTCAGTTGGTGCGTGGGCTTTTTGACGGCAATGAATTCCAGCGGCACGATGTCGGTGCCTTGGTGCAGCATTTGAAAGTACGCGTGCTGTCCATTGGTGCCCGGCTCGCCCCACAACACCGGCGAAGTGCCATAGGGCAGCGCCTGCCCATTGCGGTCAACCCGCTTGCCATTGCTCTCCATCTCGAGTTGCTGCAAATACGCAGGCACACGGCGCAACGCACTGTGATAGGGCGCAATGCTGCGGCTGGTGAAATGCAAGAAGTTGCGATACCAAACATCCAGCAAGCCCAAACGCACCGGCAAGTTGTCAGGCAGCGGCGCGGTCTTGAAGTGCTGGTCCATGGCATGCGCGCCCGCCAGCAAATCTTTGAACCCCTGCGCGCCAATGGCGATGGCCACGGGCAAGCCGATAGACGACCACATCGAGTAACGGCCGCCCACCCAATCCCAAAAACCAAAGGTGGTGGTGATGCCCAACTCGGCGGCGGCCGAGACGTTGGAGGTCAATGCCGCAAAGTGGCGCGCCACATCGGTGGCGCCTTGCGCCTGAAACCATTGCAATGCCGAATGGGCATTGGTCATGGTCTCGATGGTGGTGAAGGTTTTAGAAGCGATCAAGAACAGCGTGTTGTGCGCCTTCAATCCCTTCAACACGCCGGCCAGTTCATGTCCGTCCACATTAGAGACAAAGTGAAAGCGCTTGCCGGGCAACACAAAATCTTGCAAGGCCAGCACCGCCATTTGCGGGCCCAAGTCAGAGCCTCCAATGCCGATGTTCACCACATCGGTGATCTGCGCATCGGCCCGAATTTTTTCGGCATAAGCCAGCATGGGCTTGAGCGTGCCATGCACCAATGCCAAGGGTTCGGCCAGTGCCCCGGTCAGCGAGCCCGCGGGTTGCCTGAGCAACCAATGCATCACCGCACGGTCTTCGGTGTGGTTAATGGCTGCGCCACTGAACATGGCGTCGCGGTGCGCGACCAAACCAGTTTGCTGGGCCAGGGTTTGCAACATCGCCTCGGTCGCTGCATCGACATGGTTTTTGGACAAATCAGCAAACACATGCGGCGCTGATTGGCTCAGGGTCTCGGCCCGCTGTGCATCGGCAGCAAACGCCGTGCGCAAATCAAATCCTTGGAAGGCGTCTGCGTGTTGCTGCAGGCTTTTCCAAGCGGGGGTTTGGTCACAACGCATCTCAGACTTTCTGCATCAGGTCTTCTAGCTTGACGGCATCGGCGCAAAAAGCGCGAATGCCTTCGGCCAATTTTTCGGTGGCCATCGCGTCTTCGTTCAAGGCCAAGCGGAAAGCCGCCTCGTTGTAAGCCACGGCGGGCAAATCGAGGCTCTTGGCTTTGTTTGCGTCCAGCGCTGCGGTCAACGGGGCATCGGTTGCCGCCAACTGCGCCAGCAACTCAGGGCTGATGGTCAACAAATCGCAGCCAGCAAGCGCGGTGATTTGGCCGATGTTGCGAAACGATGCGCCCATGACTTCGGTCTGAATGCCGTGCTTTTTGTAGTGGTTGAAAATCGCCTGCACCGACTGCACGCCGGGGTCGTTCGCACCCGACTTGGCCGCCTCGTCCCACGCGGCGCCGGCGGTTTTTTTGTACCAGTCGTAAATGCGGCCCACAAAGGGCGAAATGAGTTGCACCTTGGCTTGGCCACAGGCCACGGCTTGGCAAAAAGCAAACAACAAAGTGAGGTTGCAACGGATGCCTTCGCGCTCCAACTCGGCAGCGGCCTGAATGCCCTCCCAAGTCGAAGCGATCTTGATCAGCACGCGTGCTCTGGGAATGCCTTGGGCTTCATACAACGCCATGATGCGGCGGGCCCGCGCCACGGTGGCGGCCGTGTCAAAGCTCAAACGGGCATCGACTTCGGTGGACACGCGACCGGGGATGGTTTTCAAAATCTCGACACCAAAGCGCACCAACAAATGGTCCATCACCACGTCCAAAGCTTGGCCGCGGTGCGCCTGCACGGTTTCGGCCAGCAAGGGGGCGTATTCGGGTTTTTGCACCGCCTTCAAGATCAACGACGGGTTGGTGGTGGCATCTTGCGGCTGGAATTGGGCCAGTTGCTTGAAGTCACCGGTATCGGCCACCACGGTGGTGAATTTTTTGAGGGCGTCGAGTTGGTTCATCGGGTGTTTGCTCTGAGTTGCGTGGTCAGTTTCAACGCATGGGGTTGAGGGAAAATTCAACGGCCAAAGGCTGTTTTGCGAAATTTGTGTTGAATTATCTGTGAAACAAAGTTACATTACAAACCATTATTTCATGTAACTCAAGAACATCATGGCTTTTGATCTTGTTTTTTTCGGCGGCACAGGCGACCTGGTTTGGCGCAAATTGATGCCGGCTTTGTTCCAGGCTTACCGCCACGACACCCTGCCTGAAGGCGGTCGCATCATCGGCGTGGGCCGTGACGACATGACCGACGAGCAATACCGTCAACAAATTCAGTCGCGCTTTGAACAAGTCGAGGGCGACAAGCGCCCCAACCCCGAAGAATTTGCGCGATTTGCCAGCTTGCTGTGCTACGTGCGCATGGACCTGTCCA
Source organism: Pseudomonadota bacterium (assembly GCA_041179665.1). Classification (GTDB taxonomy): domain Bacteria; phylum Pseudomonadota; class Gammaproteobacteria; order Burkholderiales; family Burkholderiaceae_C; genus Limnohabitans_A. Next base: position 1,028 of record JBEGTA010000229.1, on the reverse strand, counting down.
AGCCCGAGTCTTACGCCGCGTTGTCGGCGCGGTTGGCAGAGCGCCAAACCGACCACGTGGTGATGTACCTGTCGACCGCGCCCAGCCTGTTCACCACCGTGTGCGAGCAACTCGCCGCAAACGGTCTGAACACGCCCAAAACCCGCATCGTTTTAGAGAAACCGCTGGGCCACGACCTGACCTCCAACCGCGCCATCAACGAGGCGGTGGGCAAGGTTTTCAAAGAGCAGCAAATCTTCCGCATTGACCACTACTTGGGCAAGCCCGCCGTGCAAAACCTTTTTGCGCTGCGCTTTGGCAATGCCTTGTTTGAGCCGCTGTGGCGGCGCGAGCACATTGCCAACATCCAGATCACCATGTCTGAAGAGTTGGGTGTGGAAAAACGCGGCGGCTTTTATGAAACCACCGGGGCGCTGCGCGACATGGTGCAAAACCACGCTCTGCAACTGGTGTGCGCCATTGCCATGGAGCCGCCCATCAATGCCCATGCCGATGCGATCCGCGACGAAAAACTCAAAGTGCTGCGCGCCTTGAAGCGCTGGACTCCTGAGACCTTGAGCCAACACGTCATTCGCGGCCAATACAGCGCCGGCAATGTGTTGGGCCACGCGGTGCCCGGTTACCGCGATGAGCCTGGCGTCAGCCCCACCAGCAGCACCGAAACCTTTGTCGCGCTGCGCACCGAAATCGCCAACTGGCGTTGGGCGGGTGTGCCGTTTTACATTCGCACCGGCAAACGCATGGCCTCTCGCGAAGCGCACATCGAAATCAACTTTCGAAAAACCCCGCACGAAATTTTCAACAGCCCCGTGGGCCACGCCAACAAACTGGTGATTCACCTGCAGCCCAAAGACGGGCTCGAGCTGCACCTGTTTGCGCAAGGCCAAAGCAAGCGCAGCGAAGGCAGTGCGGGCGCCACCTTGAGCCCGGTGCACCTCGACTTGGATTTTGACAAACGCTTTGGCAGCCAACGCGTGGGCGCATATGAGCGCTTGCTGCTCGATGTGTTGGACGGCCGTTTGAACCTG
>JBEGTA010000228.1:0-5398 GCA_041179665.1 Pseudomonadota bacterium | reverse complement strand
TGGGGCCTTCGTCTCCGTCCAGCAACCTTTTGTGGTCTTGGCTGGTGGCCAAAGCAATCACATGCTTGCCGTCGCAAAGCACCATGAAGCTGGCTTCCTCGCCCTGCAAAAACTCCTCGATCACCACCCTTGCGCCGCCCGCGTTGTGGGCGACACCCAAGGTGTTGTCGAGCAGCATGAAGTCAATGGCGGCATGGGCTTCTTCCAAAGTCATGGCCACCACCACCCCTTTACCAGCCGCCAAACCATCGGCTTTCACCACAATGGGCGCACCTTTCAAGTCCACATAGGCGTGGGCTTGGGCAGCATGGTTGAAGGTCTGAAACTCGGCCGTGGGAATGCCGTGCCTTTGCATAAATGACTTGGAGAAAGCCTTGGAGCTTTCAAGTTGGGCCGCGGCCTGAGTCGGTCCAAAAATTCGTAAGCCATGGGCCCGAAAGTCGTCCACCATGCCGGCCGCCAATGGGGCCTCTGGGCCCACCAGCGTCAAGTCAATCTGGTTGTCGATGGCCCATTGGCGCAGCTGAATCCCATCTGTCACGGGCACATTGATCAATTGGCTATCTCTGGCCGTGCCCCCATTTCCGGGCGCCACAAAGACCTGCTGAATTCGATTCGATTGGGCCAATTTCCAGGCCATGGCATGCTCGCGGCCACCATTGCCCACTACCAAAACTTTCATCAATTGTCCTTAATCTTCGAATTCTGCGTTGTGGAAAACGTTTTGGACATCGTCCAAGTCTTCCAGCACATCTAGCAATTTTTGCATTTTGGCAGCATCTTCCCCGCTCAAAGTGACAGGATTTTCTGGGCGCATGGTCACCTCGGCCATTTCTGCCACCCAACCTGCTGCCTCCAACGCATTTTTCACGGCCTCAAAGTCGGCATAGGCCGTCAGCACCTCGATCGCACCTTCTTCGTCGGTGATCACATCCTCTGCCCCTGCTTCCAGGGCAACCTCCATCACTTTTTCTTCGGGCGTACCCGGGGCAAAAATCAACTGCCCGCAATGCTTGAACTGAAACGCCACAGAGCCTTCGGTGCCCAAGTTGCCCCCGTGTTTGCTCAAGGCATGGCGCACTTCGGCCACCGTGCGCACGCGGTTGTCGGTCATGGTGTCCAACAAAATGGCTGCGCCGCCGATGCCATAGCCTTCGTAGCGAATTTCTTCGTAACTCACCCCTTCCAAGTTGCCCGTGGCTTTGTCCACATTGCGCTTGATGGTGTCGGCGGGCATGTTGGCAGCTTTGGCCTTTTCGATGGCCAAGCGCAAGCGGGGGTTGGCACTGACATCGCCACCGCCGGTGCGGGCAGCCACCATGATTTCGCGCACCACCCGGGTCCAGATGCGCTGGCGCTTTTCATCTTGTCGCCCCTTGCGGTGCTGAATATTTGCCCATTTACTGTGGCCAGCCATCGGGATTTCCTTGAATGTTGATTTAACCTAGAGTCTGGATTTTACTTTTCACCTTAGGGAGTCAGAACAAGATGGCCAATCCAATGCTGATTGCACACAATTCACTGGCACAGTGCCACCTGCTACCGGGCTTGGCCAACCGCCATGGCCTGATCACCGGGGCCACAGGCACGGGCAAAACCGTGACTTTACAAACCCTGGCCGAAAATTTTTCGCGACAAGGTGTTCCCGTCTTCATGGCCGATGTGAAGGGAGATCTGACGGGCATCAGCCAGCAGGGAAAAATCGGCGACAAGTTGGCCAAGGTGCTGGCCGAACGCGGCATGACCCCGCCAGAACCAATGGCCTGCCCCACCACAGTTTGGGATGTTTTTGGCGAGTTGGGCCACCCCGTGCGCGCCACCATCTCAGACATGGGCCCGCTGTTGTTGACCCGCATGCTGGGCCTGAACGAGACCCAAGCTGGGGTGTTGAACTTGGTGTTCAAGATTGCCGATGACAACAGTCTGCTGCTGTTGGACATGAAAGATCTGCGCGCCATGCTGCAGTATGTTGGCGACAACGCAAAACAGTTCACCACCGAATACGGCAACATCAGCGCGGCCAGCATTGGTGCCATTCAACGCGGTTTGCTGCAAATTGAGAGCCAAGGTGGCGACCGGTTTTTTGGTGAGCCCATGCTCAACATCGAAGACTTCATGCAAACCGATGCCCAAGGCTTGGGCGTGGTGAACATTTTGGCCGCGGACAAATTGATGAACGCGCCTCGCCTTTACGCCACATTCTTGCTTTGGCTGCTGTCGGAGTTGTTTGAAGTGCTGCCCGAAATTGGCGACCCCGAAAAACCCAAGTTGGTGTTCTTTTTTGACGAAGCGCACTTGTTGTTCAAGGATGCGCCTGCCGCTTTGGTCGAGCGCATCGAGCTGGTGGTGCGACTGGTGCGATCGAAAGGCGTGGGCGTCTATTTTGTGACCCAAAACCCGCTGGACATTCCCGACAGTGTGCTGGGGCAACTGGGCAACCGGGTGCAACACGCCTTGCGTGCCTACACCCCACGCGACCAAAAGGCGGTGGCTGCCACGGCACAAACCATGCGGCCCAAGGCGGGCCTCGACATCGAGGCGGCCATCACCGAGTTGGCCGTTGGTGAGGCGCTGGTGAGCTTTTTGGATGCCAAAGGTCGCCCGTGCGAGACGGAGCGTGTGTTTGTGCAATTGCCCGGCAGCCAGCTCGGCCCGATCAGCCCAGAACAACGCCAAGCCCTGTTGCAAAGTTCATTGGTCGCTGGCGTGTATGAGCAGGCCCAAGACCGTGAATCGGCATTTGAGAAGATCAAAGGCCAAAGTGCAGTTGCCACCGGCGGCGCGACCTCCAGCGGTGCATTGCCTGGCCAAAATCAGGCCCAAGCCGAAGCCCAGAGCGGTGGTTTGATGGGCAGCTTGTCGGAGATGCTGTTTGGCGGCACCGGGCCACGGGGTGGGCAACGCGATGGTGTGGCCCAACTGGTGGTCAAAAGCGCCGTGCGCACGGTGGGGTCGGCCATCGGCCGCGAAATTGTCCGTGGTGTGCTGGGCGGTTTGATGGGCTCAAGTCGACGCCGCTGAGCACAGACGAAAAAAAACCGCCGTGTTTGCACCCGGCGGTTTTTTTATGCGGCTAAGCCGAATGCGGCTCAGCCGATCAGGCTGGAAAAGGCAGGATTAGGCGGTTTCGCCCAAAACCGTCACTGTCACGTCCACCACCACATCGGTATGCAAAGCCACTGCCACAGTGGACTCGCTCACGGTCTTGATGGGGCCGAGAGGCATACGGATCTGGGATTTCACCAGTTTGTAGCCTTGCTTGTTCAACTCTTCGCAGATGTCGTGGTTGGTCACGGAACCGAACAAACGGCCATCAACACCCGCTTTTTGCGACAACTTGACGACCGAGCCAGACAATTTCTCGCCTTGGGCTTGAGCGTCTGCCAATTTGGCAGCAGCGGCTTTTTCGAGTTCCACGCGACGAGCTTCGAACTCGGCTTTGTTGGACTCGGTGGCACGACGTGCACGGCCTTGAGGGATCAAGAAGTTGCGAGCGTAGCCGTCTTTGACTTTGACGATATCGCCCAGATTACCCAGGTTCACAACCTTTTCGAGCAGAATGATTTGCATGGTTGGACTCCTTAGACTTTGTGCTGGTCGGTGTAGGGCAACATGGCCAAGAAGCGAGCACGCTTGATGGCGGTGTTGAGCTGACGCTGGAAAATGGCACGAGTGCCAGTCAGGCGTGCAGGAATGATCTTGCCGTTTTCGGCGATGAAGTCACGCAAGGTGTCCACATCTTTGTAGTCGATTTCTTCGACACCGGTCACCGTGAAGCGGCAAAAACGCTTGCGCTTGAACAGCAGTGACTGGGTGTTGCGCTTAGGGCGCTTGTCTTTGTTGAATTTTTTGAACGTGGCCATGGGGCCTCCTGAAATTAATCTTGCTGAAACTCTTGAATGTGCAACACGACACTTTTGCCTTGTCGAGGGGTGGCCAAAAAGCCTTTGAACTGCCAGACACTGCCTATCGCTTGTTTGACCAGCGTTTCTGCCTGAGGGCCAAAGGCCAAGGCACGAAGCTTGAGCTGGACTTTCCGGGCCTGTCCTGCCTCATGTACCTCTGAGGCATGCTCCAAGATCAAATCCAGAGCGGGCAAACCAGCGGGGGTGTATCGCAAAGCGGCTTGCTCAGCAATACAGGCGGTCAGTTCTGTTCGGTTCACTCCTCAACAGGTCAGTATCAAGCGGCAAATTCGGCTTGTTGTGACTTGCGGGCTTCTTCGCGCTCGACGGTCTTCATCATTGACGAAGGGGCCGTGTCGGCTTTTTTCTTCAGCACCGTCAGGTGACGCAAAACAGCGTCGTTGAACTTGAAGGCGTGCTCCAGTTCAGCCATGACCGCTTGATCGGCTTCAATGTTCACGCACAGGTAGTGGGCCTTGCCCAACTTGTTGATTTGGTAAGCCAGCTGACGGCGGCCCCAATCTTCAACACGGTGGATATTGCCACCGCCGGCAGTGATCATGCCTTTGTAGCGCTCCAGCATGGCTGGAACTTGTTCAGACTGATCGGGATGGATCAGCAAAATGATTTCGTAATGACGCATTGAGACTCCTTGCGGTTAACCCAAAAGGTTGGAAAAGCCGCCCCCAGCGTCTGTCGGGGTGCGGCAAGGCGAAGCCTTAAATTATAGCTTTATTTCAAAGGCCAGGGTAGTCTTTTGCTGAAACCGGAGGCTGTTTTTGACCATTGCCCCATTCTTCAGGCAATAACAAAGTACCCAAAACAATCACCAGCAGGCCAGCAGGTACGCCAAAAACCCCAGCCGACAGGGGCTGAATGCCCAGCCAAAGTCCGCCCACCGGGTCAAGGCCCCAAAAATGCCGGAAGCTTGGCGCATTGACCACAATGTAATAAATGGTCACGCCAAGACCCACCAACATGCCCGCCACCACGGCGTTGCGGTGAACTTTCCGCCAGACCATGCCCAACAACATGCCCGGGAAAAAGGCCGCGGCAGCCAAAGAAAAAGAGGTGGAGACCAACGCCAAAATTTCGGCGGGCTTGAAGGCGGCGACCACCGCCGCCAACATGGCCACGGCCAACAAAGCAAATTTTGAAAGAATGACCCGCCCCTCAGGTGATTTGGGTTTGCGCTCCCGGCTCGGTCCGATGTCGTGCACAAGCGCATTGCTGATGGTCAACAACAAACCGTCTGCAGTAGACAAAGCAGCCGCCAAACCACCTGCAGCCACCAAACCAGACACCACAAAAGGCATGCCCCCCAACTCGGGTGTCGCCAGCATGATCATGTCTGCGCCCAGCTTCAACTCGCCCAATTGCAGCACGCGGTCGCCATTGATGTCCGAGAAAGACAGCAACCCTGAATCGAGGCGCGCCCACTGGAACATCCAACTCGGCAAGTCTTCAAAACTGCTGCCCACCAAGTTGTTCAA
>JBEGTA010000227.1:0-3393 GCA_041179665.1 Pseudomonadota bacterium | reverse complement strand
AGTCGGCTGGTTACCGCATTGGGCCGGGAGAAATTGAAAACTGTTTGGTCAAACACCCAGCGGTGGCCAATGCGGCCGTGGTCCCCAAGCCCGATCCAGACCGGGGCGCCTTGGTCAAGGCCTATGTGGTCTTGTCGCCTGAATGGCAGGCCCGAAGGGCCAATGAACCTGCCTTGGCGGTTTTTGAGGATGAGGTGCGACGCGCATTGCAAGCCCATGTGCGCGGCTTGCTGGCGCCTTATGAATACCCAAAAGAAATCGAATTCATCGATCAATTGCCGATGACCACCACCGGCAAAGTGCAGCGCCGCGTGTTGCGCTTGCAAGAGGAGGCGCGAGTAACCCAGGTGCCAGCGGGCGGGGCCTCAGCCGTGACAAAATAGTTTGACGGGCCCCCAATGGGAAACGGCCCATTCACTCAAGACCAGCAGTGGCAGGGGCCTGAAACCCTTGCTTGAGTTCACCACAGGAAAACACATGAAACTCGTTCAACTCGGACAATCTGATTTGCAAGTCACCCCCATCTGCTTGGGCACCATGACGTTTGGTGAGCAAGTCAACGAGGCCGATTCGCATGCCATTTTGAAGCGCTCGCTCGATGCCGGGATCAACTTCATCGATACCGCCGAAATGTATGCCGTGCCAGCCACCCAAGCCACCTGTGGCTTCACCGAAACCTACATTGGCAATTGGTTTGCAAAAAATCCTGGTGTGCGGCAAAAGCTGGTGCTGGCCACCAAAGTGGCAGGCCCATCACGCGGCATGCCTTGGATTCGCGAAGGCTCTGGCATGACCGGTCAAGACATCTTGCAGGCCTGCGATGGCAGCCTGCGCCGTTTGCAAACCGATGTGATTGACCTGTACCAAATCCATTGGCCTGAGCGCCATGTGCCCGCTTTTGGCATGGTCTATTTCGATCCTGCGAAAGACAAATCCCTTACCCCCATTCATGAGCAGCTCGAGGCTTTGTCGAAGTTGGTCAAGGCCGGCAAGGTGCGCTATGTGGGTTTGTCCAACGAAACACCGTATGGCGTGCACGAGTTTGTCCGTTTGGCCGAACAACATGGCTTGCCTCGTGTGGCCACCGTGCAAAACCCTTACTGCTTGGTCAACCGCACCTACGACAACGGTTTGGACGAAACCTGCCACCGTTTGAATGTGTCGATGTTGGCGTATTCGCCTTTGGGTTTTGGCTTACTGACAGGCAAATACGACAACGTCGATTTGACCGGTCCGCTGATCCCCGATGGCGGTCGCATTGCGCGTTATGACTCGATGCGCAAACAGCGCTGGGGCCGCCCAGAAGCGTTGGTGGCCGCCCGTCGTTACAACCAACTGGCGCGCGACAACGGCATGACGCCCACTCAAATGGCGTTGGCGTTTTGCTATCACCGCTGGAGCGTGGCCAGCACCATCATTGGTGTGACCTCGGTGTCCCAACTGGAGCAAGACTTGGCCGCCTGGTCCACCGAGTTGAGCCCCGATGTGCTGAAGGCCATTGACGCCATTCGTTGGGAATTGCGCGACCCGGCGCTGTGATGCACGGGCATGGCCAAGAAAGACAAAGTCAGCGAAACCCCGGCCACGGCCTTTTTGCGCACACACGGGGTGGACTTTACCGAGCACCCTTATGAGTACCTGGAGCATGGTGGTGCGCAGCACAGCGCAGAGGTGCTGGGCCTGGACCCCTTCAGTGTGGTCAAGACCTTGATCATGCAAGACCAAGACGCCAAACCTTTGGTGGTCTTGATGCATGGCAACCGCAAAGTGTCGACCAAAAATTTAGCCCGACAAGTGGGCTTGAAATCGATCGAGCCCTGCACACCTGAAGTGGCGAACCGGCACAGTGGTTATTTGGTCGGGGGCACATCGCCCTTTGCCACACGCCGCGCGATGCCGGTTTACATCGAGGAAAGCATCTTGGCTTTGCCGCGCATTTGCATCAATGGTGGCCGTCGTGGCTATTTGGTGGGCCTCGACCCTCAAGTGTGTGTGCGTCTGTTGAATGCAAAAGCGGTGAACTGTGCACTGGCAGAATAACAACCGTTCGATCAACGCGGAAAAATAAAAATGATGGATTTCCTGTTGCCAGCACTTGCCGTGCTGGTCAGTTACTTGATGGGTTCGCTCAGTTTTGCCGTGATCATCAGCCGATGGATGGGCCTGAGTGATCCCCGCAGCTACGGCAGCAAAAATCCCGGCGCCACCAATGTGTTGCGCTCCGGCAGCAAAAAGGCCGCTATTTTGACTTTGCTGCTCGACGCGGTGAAGGGTTGGGTGCCGGTGGCCTTGGTGTTGGCCTTTGGCGCGCCTTACGGCTTGGGTGTCGGGGTGGCCGCCTTGTGTGGCTTGGCCGCTTTTCTGGGCCATTTGTTCCCGGTATTTTTTGGTTTTGTCGGGGGCAAAGGCGTCGCCACGGCGGTGGGCGTGCTGTTGGGCGTGAACGGGGGCTTGGCCTTGGCCACGGTGTTGAGCTTTGCCATCGTGGTGTATTTCAGCCGCTACGTGTCATTGGCCTCGATCGTGGCGGCCGTTTTTGCGCCGGTGTTTTATCTGTTTGGCGACGGGGTTGCTTGGGATGCAAATGGCACCGAAGTGTTCAGCTTGGCGGTGATGGCGATCTTGCTGGTGTGGCGGCACCGCGAGAACATCAACCGATTGATCGCGGGCACCGAGTCTCAATTGGGGCAGAAAAAAGCATGAGCCAAGATCTGCAACGGCTGCACGTGGCCGCAAGGTACAGCGAGGCGGCTGTTTTCAACGGCGTGGTCTATCTGGCTGGTATGGTGCCCGAGTGCGAGGCCACCGACATCCGCAGCCAAACTGCCGATGTGCTGCGCCAAGTTGAGCTGCGTTTGGCCGAAGCCGGCAGTGACAAAACCCGCATCTTGCGCACGCAGATTTATCTGAAAGACATCGCTGACATTTCGGCCATGAATGAAGTCTGGGACGCTTGGGTGGTGGCTGGCAGCGCCCCGCCCAGAGCCACCGTTCAGGCCGCACTGGCTGACCCAACTTACCGCATAGAAATAGTGGTCACTGCGGCGCAAAGGCGCTGATCAGCAGCGCAACAAAAAAGGGCCTCCGAAGAGGCCCTTTTTTGTTTGAAGTGTTTCGATTTAGGTATTTCGATTCAGGTGTTTCGATTCAGGCGTTTCGTCCCAAACCTTTTTGGGTCCCTCAATCACATCCGTTCAAAGATGGCGGCAATGCCTTGACCGCCGCCAATGCACATGGTCACCAAGGCATAGCGACCCTGCACGCGTTGCAACTCGTGCAAGGCTTTCACGGTGATCAAGGCGCCGGTGGCACCGATCGGGTGACCCAGTGAAATGCCAGAGCCGTTGGGGTTGACCTTGGCAGGGTCTAAGCCCAGCTCACGGGTCACGGCGC
>JBEGTA010000226.1:0-12516 GCA_041179665.1 Pseudomonadota bacterium | reverse complement strand
CCGGCGATGGACCGCTTCTTCAAGAATGGCGACAAGTCGCAGATCCAGTCGCTGGTGTCGTTGACCGGCTTTTCACTGGTGGGCGGCCCCGCCTACAACGATGCCAGCGCCGCCGAAGTGGCTTTGAGCGAACTCGATGTGCCCTACATCGCGGCCCACCCACTGGAGTTTCAATCGATCGACCAATGGGGCAGCTCTACCCGCGGTTTGCTGCCGGTGGAAAACACCATCATGGTGGCCATTCCCGAATTAGACGGCTCGATCTTGCCCATGGTCTATGGCGGCCGCCCCGGCCCGGCAGGCCAAACCTGCACCGGCTGCGACAAGCACTGCACCTTCCCGAGTGGGCCACGCAGCCAAGACATGTTCACCTGCAGTGAGCGCACCGAGATGTTGAGCTCGCGCGTTGAGCGCTGGGTGCGGCTGCGCCACAAACCTCGCGCAGAGCGCAAGCTGGCCATTGTGCTGTTCAACTTCCCACCCAATGCGGGCAGTGTCGGCACAGCCGCCTATTTGTCGGTCTTCCAGTCGCTGTTCAACACCTTGCAACGCTTGCAGCTCGAGGGTTACCGCGTCGAGATGCCCGACAGCGTGGACGACTTGCGCCAGCGTATGTTGCAAGGCAACGCCAGCCAATACGGCACGCAGGCCAATGTGTTGCACGCCATGGACACGGCGCACCATGTGCAACACGAACGCTATCTCAAGGACATTGAAGCGCAGTGGGGCCCTGCCCCGGGCAAGCACCTGACGAATGGCCAATCGCTGTTCGTTTTGGGTGCGGCCTTTGGCCAAGTGGTGGTGACAGTGCAACCGGGTTTTGGCTACGAAGGCGACCCGATGCGCTTGTTGTTTGAAACCGGCTGCGCACCGACCCACGCCTTCAGCGCGTTTTACCGCTATCTGCGCGACGACTATGCCGCCGATGCGGTGCTGCACTTTGGCACCCACGGAGCCTTGGAGTTCATGCCCGGCAAACAAACCGGCTTGTCGGCGCAGTGCTGGCCCGACCGCCTGATTGGCGCTTTGCCGAATGTGTATTTGTATGCCGCCAACAACCCCTCGGAAGGGGCACTGGCCAAGCGCCGCGGCGCCGCCACTTTGGTCAGCTACCTGACACCGGCCCTCACCCATTCGGGCTTGTACAAAGAGCTGGTCAGCTTGCAACAATCGATTGAACGCTGGCAACAACTGGGCCCCGACCAAGCCTTGGACCGCGCCAGTTTGACCGAGCTCATCCACGAACAAGCGCGCAGCATCGACCTGGCGGTGCCTGCACAACCCGTCGCGGCCAGCGAAGCCGCATCGGCTGCATGGATCGAGCAATTGCAAAACCAATTGCTGGAGCTCGAATACGCGCTCATTCCTGAAGGCCTGCACGTCATGGGGCAAACGCCCACACGCGAACAACGCTTGGGCACCCTCAAAGTCATGGCCGATGCCATGGGCCTCAACACCCGCGACCACAGCGCCCTGATGGAAGCCTTGGTCGACGGTGCAACTGAAGCCCAATTGCAAGCCCAGCATGGCGATCTGAAGTCGGCATCCAGCGCATCGCCCAATGCCCCGAGCGAGAGCTTGCGTCAATTGGTGCGCAGCAACCGGCTGCTGGGCGAAGACCACGAAATGCAAGGCCTGATGCGCGCCTTGGATGGCCGCTATTTGCAACCCGCCCCCGGCGGCGATTTGATTCGCAACCCGGATGTGTTGCCAACCGGGCGCAATCTGCATGGCCTCGATCCGTTCCGCATGCCCTCGGCCTTTGCCGTGCGAGATGGCCAACGCCAAGCCGAAAAACTGCTGGCCCGCTACCAAAAAGACCACCAAGCCTTGCCCGAAACCGTGGCCATGGTGTTGTGGGGCACCGACAACCTCAAAACCGAGGGTGGCCCCTTGGCCCAGGCTCTGGCCTTGATGGGCGCGGCCCCGCGCTTTGACAGCTACGGCCGTCTGGCCGGTGCCGAGTTGTTGCCACTCAGCACACTGGGTCGGCCGCGCATCGATGTGGTGATCACCTTGTCGGGCATCTTCCGCGATTTGTTGCCCATGCAAATTCGGCTCTTGGCCGAGGCCTCCTTCTTAGCCGCCAGCGCCGATGAGCCGCCTGAACAAAACTACCTGCGCAAACACGCGCTGGCTTACCTGGCCGAGCACCAAGACAGCAATATTGAGTGCGCATCGCTGAGGGTGTTTGGCAACACCGAAGGTGCTTATGGCGCCAACATCAACCACCTGATTGACAGCAGCTGCTGGGAAGACGAAAACGAACTCGGCGACGCCTTCACCCAACGCAAGGGCTTTGCCTATGGCCGCGAAGGTCGCCCCGTGCGCAACACTTCGGTGCTGCAAAGCGCCCTGGCCAGCGTGTCGCTGACTTACCAAAACCTCGACTCCGTCGAGCTGGGCGTGACCAGCATCGACACCTACTTTGACACCTTGGGGGGCATCAGCCGAGCCGTTTTGCAGGCCAAACACCAACGCGATGGCAACGCCGCCGAAGCCCCGCCCGTGTTCATTGGCGACCAAACCCAAGGCGATGGCGTGGTGCGCAGCCTGACCGAGCAAGTGGCCCTGGAAACCCGCAGCCGCATGCTCAACCCCAAGTGGCACGAAAGCATGCTGCAACACGGTTACGAAGGCGTGCGCCAAATCGAAGCGCACCTCACCAACACCATGGGCTGGTCGGCCACCACAGGGCAAGTGCAGCCATGGGTGTACCAACAACTGGCGCAAACCTTTGTGCTCGACCCCGCCATGCGCGAACGCATGGCGCAACTCAACCCCACCGCATCGGCCAAAGTGGCCAACCGCCTGCTGGAGGCCACGCGCCGCCAGTATTGGCAACCCGACGCCGAGACCATGACAGCGCTGCTGCGTGCCGGTGAAGAACTTGAAGATCGCCTTGAAGGCATACAGGAAGGACTCCCCGCATGATCGAAACCACCAGCATTCCGGTGAACCGCATCCAAAAGGTCCGTGGGGCCGATGGCGAGGGCAGCGTGCAGGTTCAGATGGACCCCACCGTCAAGATTGGCAACGCCAAAGTGTTTGCCGTTTATGGCAAAGGTGGCATTGGCAAAAGCACCACCTCGTCGAACTTGTCCGTGGCGTTCAGCAAATTGGGCAAACGAGTGTTGCAAATTGGCTGCGACCCCAAACACGACTCGACCTTCACCCTGACCAAAAAACTCATGCCCACCGTGATCGACGCGCTCGAGACGGTGGACTTTCACGCCGAAGAGCTGCGCCTAGATGACTTTGTTTTCAAAGGCTACAACGGCGTGATGTGCGTGGAAGCCGGTGGCCCCCCTGCGGGCACGGGCTGTGGTGGCTATGTGGTGGGTCAAACCGTCAAATTGCTGAAAGAACACCACCTTCTGGAAGACACCGACGTGGTGATTTTTGACGTATTGGGTGACGTAGTGTGCGGCGGTTTTGCGGCCCCTCTGCAACACGCCGACCGCGCACTCATCGTGACGGCCAACGATTTCGATTCGATTTTTGCCATGAACCGCATCGTGCAAGCCATCGGTGCCAAGGCCAAAAACTACAACGTGCGTTTGGGCGGTGTGATCGCCAACCGCAGCGATGCGACAGACCAGATCGACAAATACAACGCGGTCACCGGCCTCAAAACCATGGCGCACTTCCCCATGCTGGACGAAATCCGCAAAAGCCGCTTGCAAAAGTCGACGCTGTTTGAACTTGAAGCCACTCCTGCCGTGAAAGCGGTGCAAGACGAGTACATGCGCTTGGCAGCCGCGCTGTGGCTGGGCGCCGATCCGCTGCCTTCCATCCCCATGAAAGACCGCGACATTTTTGACCTGTTGGGTTTTGACTGATCTGCCCCACAACGAAGCCCCTGAAAGCGCCCATGAACACCACCGCCTACGAACAACGCCGCAGCCAGATCGAGCATTACTTTGACCGCACCGCGGCCGATGCTTGGGCGCGCCTGACTTCGAACGAACCTGTGGGCCGCATCCGCGCCACGGTGCGTGCGGGCCGAGACACCATGCGCGAAACGCTGTTGTCGTGGTTGCCGCAAGACCTGCGTGGCCTGCGCGTGTTGGATGCCGGTTGCGGCACCGGCGCACTGGCGTTGCAGGCTGCGCTGCGCGGCGCCGAGGTGGTGGCCATCGACCTCTCCCCCACTTTGGTCAAGCTGGCGGCCGAGCGCATGGCCGCAGAGCACCCCAGCCTGCCAGGCTCTGTGCAGTTTTTGTCAGGCGACATGCTCAGCCCAGACTTGGGCCACTTTGACCACGTGGTCTGCATGGACTCGCTCATTCACTACGACAGTGACCAGATTGCCCATGCATTGGCCGGTTTGGCGCAGCGCACCCGCGGCTCGATGGTCTTCACCTTTGCACCGCGAACGCCGCTGTTGGCGTTGATGCACAGTGCAGGTCGCTTGTTTCCGCGCAGCGACCGCTCGCCATCGCTGTCACCCGTGGCCCACGCCGATTTGCTGCAACGCCTGCAGCGCCACCCCGATCTGCAGGGCTGGCAAGACGCCCGCATGCAACGCGTGGCCAGCGGCTTTTACACCTCTCAAGCTTGGGAGTGGACCCGCTCATGAAACTGCGCATCCCGGTTCCTCGCTGGATCACCGCCTATGGCACGCGCTTCATGCCGTTTGCCGATGCGGCCTCGCCCGAGTTACCCATGGGACGGTTGTTGCGCCTGTCTTTGTTTCAGGTGGTGATTGGCATGGTCACGGCCTTGCTGGTGGGCACCTTGAACCGGGTCATGATTGTGGAGCTGCACGTGCCGGCTTGGTGGGTGGCCTTGGCCGTGGCGATACCGATGGTCTTTGCGCCCTTGCGCTCGCTGATTGGTTACCGCAGCGACACGCACCCCTCAGCGCTGGGCCTGCGCCGCATTCCCTATCTGTGGACCGGCACCTTGCTGTTGTTCGGCGGCCTGTCCATCATGCCGTTTGCCTTGTTGCTGTTGTCCGAGCCCGAGGCCGCCAACCTGTGGGTCGGCCAAATCGGGGCCTGCCTGGCTTTTGTCTTGGTAGGTGCGGGTGTTCAGGTCACACAGACCGCTGGCATGGCGCTGGCGCACGACTTGGCCACAGACGACAAACGCCCCCGCGTGGTGGCCTTGCTCTACAGCATGTTGCTGGTGGGCATGATCGCCAGCAGCACCTTGTTTGGCCTGCTTTTGACCGACTTCAGCCCACAAAAATTGATCCAACTGGTGCAAGGCTGCGCCGTCATGGTGGCGGTGATGAATCTCGCCTCGTTGTGGAAACAAGAGGCGCGCCAAGCCAAGCGTGGACGGCGCGAAGCCGGTGGCTTTGCCCACAGCTGGAAAGGCCTGATGGCCCAGCCGCAGATGCGCCGCTTTTTGTGGACCTTGGCCTTGGGCACCTTTGCCTTCAACATGCAAGACATCGTGCTTGAGCCTTATGCCGCCGAAATCTTGAAGCTCGATGTGGGCATGACCAGCGCCCTCACCGCCTTGAGCGCCGGTGGGGCTTTGTTGGCGTTTTTGATGTCGGCACGTTGGTTGTCGGGTGGCATGCACGCCTGCCGTCTGGCCAGTTTGGGCGTGTTGCTGGGCCTGCCCGCATTTGCCTTGCTGATTTTTTCAGGGCCACTGGAAGCCGCTTGGATGTTCCGCATTGGCGTGGCCATGATTGGTTTCAGTGGCGGTCTGTTTTCGGTGGGCATGCTGGTCACGGCCATGGGCATGGCGCAAGACGGCAGCCCATTGGCGCAGCTCGGTGGCTTGGTCATGGGCACGTGGGGCGCCGTGCAGGCCACCAGCGCCGGGGCCGCCATGGCGCTGGGTGGGGCATTGCGCGATGGCGTGTCGGCGCTGGCCATGTCGGGCGCCTTGGGCGAGGTACTGGTCACGCCCATCACGGCTTACAGCTTCGTGTACCACTTTGAAATGTATTTGCTCTTTGTTGTGCTGGTGGCCTTAGGGCCCATGTTGCGTGCCAGTCGTTTGGCCGCGCGTGACCCCCAAACCAGCACTCCCCCAACCCCTTTTGGTCTGGCACAACTGCCAGGCTGATGCACCGATTTTTTTGAAGGAGACAGCCATGGAAACAGGCGCAATCACACAGTACGTCGATGTGGCCCAAATCGTGTTGTACATGTTTTGGGCGTTCTTCGCGGGGCTGATTTATTACCTCTTGCGAGAGAACCATCGCGAGGGCTACCCGATGGACTCTGGCCGCGTAAACGGCCCCAAGATCGAAGGCTGGCCAGCCGTGCCCGAGCCCAAAACGTTCAAGACGCAAGACGGTCACACCTACCTGTCGCCCGATTTGGCACGCCCTGACGGCGACTACAACGGCCAACCCACCCACGCCTGGAACGGGGCACCGCTCGAGCCCGTGGGCGACCCCTTGCTGGCTGGCGTTGGCCCGGGCGCTTGGGCCATGCGCGCCGACATTCCCGATGCCGACCCGCACGGCCATCCCAAAATTGTGCCGCTGCGCATTGCCACCGACCACAACGTGGCCAAACAAGACGTTGACCCCCGAGGTTTGCCAGTTTGGGGCGCGGACAAAGAAGTTGCAGGCACCGTGGTCGACTTGTGGGTGGACCGCATGGAGATGATGTTCCGCTACGCCGAAGTGCAGTTGAAAGACTCTGACCGACGCGTGTTGCTGCCCATGACTTTTGCACGCGTGAAGAAAGACGGCGCGCATGTGCAAGCCATCTTGGCACACCAATTTGCGAACGTGCCGCAAACCCGCTCTAACGAGCAGATCACGCTGCTCGAAGAAGAAAAGATCACCGCCTATTACGGCGCCGGCACCTTGTACGCGACCCCCGAGCGTCAGGAACCCCTGATATGAGAGCCACCCACGAACACGAGTGGGAAGCAGCCCCCGGCTTACCCAGCGCCCTGCCCCCCGGCGAGCGCGTGGTTTGGCAGGGTGCGCCTGATTGGCAGCGTTTGGCCATTCATGCCTTTCATGTGCGCAAGATCGCGCTGTACTTTGCGCTCATGCTGGCGGTGCAAGCCATCAACCTGACGGCAGTCTCCGGCCCGGTGGACTGGAAACCCTTGGTGGTGGCCGGCAGCTTGTATGCCCTGGCCTTGGTGTTGTTGTTGGGCACAGCTTGGATGTCGGCCCGCAGCACGCTTTACACCTTGACCAACAAACGCGTGGTCATGCGCATCGGCATTGTCTTGACCTTGACCTTCAACCTGCCCTTCAAACGCATCGCCGGCGCCTCTTTGAAAAGCCAAGGCGCAGGCACTGGCGACATTGCCCTGGCACTGCACCCCGAAGACCGCATTGGCTGGGCCCATCTGTGGCCGCACCAACGCGCATGGAACGTCACACAACCCCAGCCCACGCTGCGTTGCGTTGCCGACAGCCAGCAGGTTGGAGAATTGCTGCTGAACCTGTGGCGTGCAGAGCGCGCTGGCCAAAGCCTGCACTTGGGTGATGCGCCGGCCAACCACGCCACGGCACCTTCGCAAGGGATGCTGGCATGAACACCATGCCCAAGCCCCAATGGCCGCAGCAAGAGAGCCAGAGGCCCGCCGCTCAGACCTCGGGGCTGAACCGCCCCATGGCCTGGATTGGCGTGATGCTGTTGTCCATGCTGGTGGCCGTGGGCTTGGCGCGTTGGTCGGGGCTCGACCCCCGCACCCCCGACGCAGCCGTGCAGTGGCAGCGTGACTTGCATTTTCGCGATGTCGCCGGGGGTGACATCGTTGTGTTGGACCACACCACAGGCCAACAAGTGGCCCAATTTTCGGGTGAGCAAGGTTTTTTACGCAGCACCTTGCGCGCCCTGGCGCGAGAGCGTCACCGCGAAAACTTGAGCAGCAACGTGCCTTTTTTATTGATCGGCCGCACCGATGGCCGCATGACCTTGCTTGACCCCAGCACCGGACAGCGCATTGACTTGGAGTCGTTTGGACCCAGCAACGCCGCCGTGTTTGCCAGCCTGCGACTGGCCGGCCACAAGGCCCCTTGATTTCGAACTATTGCACCGGAGAAAACCATGAACGCCACCGCTGTCCAGACCATCGAGACCGCAGAAGATGCGAACAAAAAAGCGCTGCACGACGACATGATCAGCCCGCGTTTTTACACCACCGATTTTGCGGCGATGGACCGCATCAACGTCGAGCCGGTGCGCGCCGAGTGGGACAGGATGATGGCCGAGTACGAAGGCGACAACAACCACGACCACTTTCAGCGTGACGCGGCGTTTGCCGATGAAGTGGCCTCGGGCATGGCCAGCTTGTCGCCCGAAATGCGACAAGAATTCATGGACTTTTTGGTCAGCTCCCTCACCTCCGAGTTTTCGGGCTGCGTGCTGTACAACGAAATCCGAAAAAACGTCAGCAACCCCGACATCAAGCAACTGATGACGTACTTGGCGCGCGACGAATCGCGCCACGCCGGCTTCATCAACCTCTCGCTGCGCGACTTCAATCTGGGCATTGACCTGGGCAACTTGAAGCGCACCAAGAAATACACCTTCTTCAAGCCCAAATACATTTACTACGCGACATACCTGTCTGAAAAGATTGGCTACGCGCGCTACATCACCATCTTCCGCCAACTCGAAAAGCACCCCGAAAAACGCTTTCACCCCATCTTCCGGTGGTTCGAGTTGTGGTGCAACGACGAGTTCCGCCACGGCGAGTCGTTTGCCTTGATCATGCGTGCCAACCCCAAGTTGCTGAGTGGCGGCAACAAGCTGTGGATCCGCTTTTTCTTGTTGGCCGTGTACGCCACCATGTACGTGCGCGACCACACCCGCCCCATGCTGCACGAGGCCATGGGCCTCGATTCGAGCGAATACGACTACCAGGTGTTCCGCATCACCACCGAGATCACCAAGCAGGTCTTCCCCCTGGCGCTGGACACCGACAACCCCAACTTCCGCCGGGGTTTGGAGCGCCTGTTTGCGATTTCGCAAGCCATGGAAAAAGCCAAGGCGCGCGGTGGCGTGGTGGGCAAGTTGCAACAAGGGGTGTGCGCCCTTAAAGCCGCCGCCACCTTTGCGCGACTGTTCTTCATGCCCGTCATTCAACAAGACCTGTCGCCGCAGGTCCGCATGGAACCGGCATGGTGACTGAAGTCGTTTGGGCTTGCGTTTTCACGGCCCTGTGCTGGTGGCTGGGCACGGGCGTGATTTTGTGGCTCGACCGGCTGCCTGCGCGCAGCTTCCGATTCAGCCTGGCGGGCTGGACGGTGCTTTTGGCTTTGAGTTTTTGGGGCGTGGCCCACAGCATGCAAGAGGTCAGCGTGTTCAACGCCTACCTGGCGTTTGGCAGCGTGATCGTGATGTGGGGCTGGCACGAGTTGGCCTTTTTGACGGGCTGGATCACAGGCCCACGCAAAACCCCTCTGGAGGCCGGTGCCACCGGGTGGCCGCGCTTTGTGCAGTCGGTGCAGGTCATGCTGTACCACGAGCTGGCCTTGCTGGCGAACTTCGCGATCCTGTGGTGGATGCAAGAGGGCCAGCAAAGCCATGTGGCCATTTGCACCTTTGCGCTGCTCTGGTGCATGCGCCTGTCGGCCAAACTGAATTTGTTTTTTGGCGTGCCGCAAAACGGGGCGCAATACCTGCCACCTCACCTCCAGTACTTGGCCAGTTATTTCCGCATCAGCCACGGCATGTCGTTGTGGTTTGTGCTGTCGATGGGTGTGGCCATGGGCACTTGGTTTTGGCTGGTTTGGCTGGCTCAAAAAGGTGCTGTGGCGATCACCACAGGTTGGGTCATGTTGGCCACCCTGCTGGGGCTCGCCATCGTGGAACACGTGATCATGATTTTTCCTTGGCCACTGGAGCGGCTGTGGGGTTGGGCCATGGGCCAATCCGCCAAACCGGCATTGACCACCCCACCCTAAAGGCCCCCATGAACACCGATGCCCATGCGTATCGCACCGAAGGTTTCGGCATTCCAGCCTCACCGCAGGGGCCAGCCTGGAACGCCTTGCCCACAGCCCGGCCTCGCCCAGTGGCCGTGGTCATTGGCAGTGGATTTGGCGGCTTGGCCGCCGCCATTCGCCTGAGTGTCAAAGGCTATGAGGTCAAGGTATTTGAAAAACTCGATGCCCCGGGCGGCCGCGCTTATGTGCACCGCCAAGATGGCTTCACCTTCGATGCTGGCCCCACCATCATCACGGCGCCATTTTTGCTGGAAGAGCTGTGGGCCCTGTGCGGCAAAAACTTCGCAGACGATGTGAAGTTGGTCGCGATGAACCCGTTTTATCGGGTGCGGTTTGCCGACGGCACTTGGTTTGACTACAACGGTGACCCCGAACACATGCGCGCCGAAGTGGCCCGCTTTGAGCCCTCAGACCTGCCGGGCTATGAACGCTTTTTAGAAGAAGCCGAACGCTGCAAGACCTTGGGCTTTGAGGGCATGGGCGACATCGCCTTTGACAAAGTCAGCGACCTGATGGCCGCCATCCCCGATTTCTTGCGCATGGGCGCATGGCGCAGCCTGTACAGCTTGGTGGCCAAACACATCCGCAACGACAAGCTGCGCATTGTGATGAGCTTTCACCCCCTGTTGATTGGCGGCAACCCGTTTGCTGTGACCTGCGCGTACGCGCTCATCAACTCACTCGAGCGCACTTGGGGCGTTCACTCGGCCATGGGTGGCACAGGCGCCATTGTCAAAGGCTTGGTGGGGTTGTTGAAAGAACGCGGCGTGCCGCTGCGCTGCAACGCGCCGGTCGTGCGCATTCGCATTGAAGACGGCCGCGCCTGCGGGGTCGAATTGCACAGCGGCGAGTTTGTACCGGCCGACATTGTGGTGAGCAATGGCGACACCGCTTGGACCTACAAAAACCTGGTGGCCCCTGAACATCGCCGGGTGTGGACCGACCGCAAAATTGCCAAGGGCCATTACTCGATGGGATTGTTCGTCTGGTATTTCGGCACGTCCAAGCAATACCCCGAGGTGCCGCATCACATGATGGTGCTCGGCCCGCGCTACCAAGGGCTATTGCAAGACATCTTCAAAAAACACAAGCTGGCAAAAGACTTCAGCCTGTATCTGCACCGCCCCACAGCCACCGACCCGGCGCTGGCACCGGCGGGCTGCGACACCTTTTATGTGCTGTCGCCCGTGCCCCATTTGGACAGCGGAACCGACTGGCCCGCCTTTGCCGAAAGCTACCGCGCGGCCATTGCCGAAAGCCTCGAAGCCAGTGTTTTGCCCGGCTTGCGCGATGCCATCGTGACCAGCAAGGTGAGCACGCCGCAAGATTTTCAAGACAACTTGTGGTCGTACAAAGGTGCTGGCTTTGGCCTTGAGCCTTTGTTGCTGCAAAGCGCTTGGTTTCGCCCCCACAACCGCAGCGAAGATGTGCCGGGCCTGTTTGTGGTGGGCGCCAGCACCCACCCTGGTGCAGGCGTGCCGGGTGTGTTGATGTCAGCCAAAGCGCTAGAAACGGTGGTTCCCCATGTCCCGGCTTGAGCAAAGCGCCCATCTCCGTTTGATGCCCACAAGCGCTGAAACTGCTCGTGCAGATACAAGCACAGGTGCTGGTGCAGGTGCAAGTGCAGGTTCCGTTGAAGTTGCAGGTGCCAGTTCACCGACACCTACTGCGCCTGTGGCAACACCGGTGCTGGACTTCGACTCGCAAGACTTGCAGGCCTGCGTGGCCATGATGCAAGGGGGCTCGAAAACTTTTTTTGCAGCCAGCCGTTTGTTGCCCCCGCGTGTGCGCACCGCGGCCATTGCCTTGTATGCCTTTTGCCGTGTGGCCGACGACTTGGTTGACGAAGCCGCTGAAGGCGATGCTCCGCTGGAGGTGCTGAAGGCTCGCTTGGATGCGATCTATGCTGGCACCCCGCTGGACCATGTGGAAGACCATGCGCTGAGTTTGGTCGTGCAGCAATACAAGCTGCCGCGCCATTTGCTGGACGCCTTAATCGAAGGCTTTGCTTGGGATGCCGAGGGCCGCACCTACGACAGCATCGAAGACCTGCATGCCTACGCGGCTCGGGTGGCCGGCAGTGTGGGCGCCATGATGAGCTGGATCATGGGGCCCCAAAGCATGGACACATTGGCGCGCGCTTGCGAGTTGGGCGTGGCCATGCAACTGACCAACATTGCCCGCGATGTGGGGCACGATGCCAGCATTGGGCGCATTTACCTGCCCCGCCGTTGGCTGGTTGAAGCCGGCATTCGCCCAGAAGCTTGGTTGGCACAACCGACGTTCAGCCACCCCCTCTCTGTGGTGGTGACACGCTTGCTGGACGAAGCCGACCGCTTGTACAAACAGGCCCATTCCGGCATTGCGGCCTTGCCGCCCGATTGCCGCGCCGCCATTTGCGCGGCCAGCATGATTTATGCCGAAATCGGCCACCAGTTGCGCCGCGATGGCTTGAACTCTGTCGACAAACGCACCGTGGTCAGCGCCACCCGCAAGCTCATGCTGCTGGCAAGCGCCTGGACCCAAGTGCACTGGATTCGGGTGAGCGAGCACACGCCTGAGCCGTTGGCGGCCATTGTGGAGATGGTGCAAGGCTGCCGCGACGCCATGCCCTTCAAGGG
>JBEGTA010000225.1:0-3943 GCA_041179665.1 Pseudomonadota bacterium | reverse complement strand
CGATCACGCTGTGACCTGCATTCACCAAACGGTGCAACACGCTGATGAGCTTGTCCACATCGGCCATGTGCAGGCCCACGGTGGGCTCGTCCAACACATACAAGGTGTGCGGCGCTTTGTTGCCGCGCTTGCCAATGTCATCGCGCACTTTGGTGAGTTCAGTCACCAACTTGATGCGCTGCGCTTCACCGCCACTGAGCGTTGGCGATGGCTGTCCCAACGTCAAATAGCCCAAGCCCACGTCCTTGAGCAATTGCAAGGGATGCGCAATGCTGGGCATGCTGGCAAAGAAGTCGACCGCTTCGTCCACTTCCATTTGCAAGACATCGCCAATGCTTTTGCCGCGCCAAGTCACCGCCAATGTTTCAGGGTTGAAGCGCGCGCCACGGCATGACTCGCACGGCACTTTCACATCGGGCAAAAAGCTCATTTCGATGGTGCGCATGCCCTGCCCTTCGCAACTGGGGCAACGCCCCTCGCCGGTGTTGAAGCTGAAGCGCCCAGCGGCATAACCTCGGGCTTTGGCCTCCAGGGTTTCGGCAAACAATTTGCGAATGGTGTCCCAGAAACCAATGTAGGTCGCCGGGCACGAACGCGGGGTTTTGCCAATCGGCGTTTGGTCGACTTCCAGCACCCGATCAATCGTCTCAAAGCCTCGCACATCGCTGCACGCCGTCAAGGCCACGCGTTGGCCGGCGTCTTGCGCGGTGCGCCCGGCAAAGGTGGATCGCTGGCTGACCAGCGCCTGCACGTTGGTCAACAACACATCGCGGGCCAAGGTGGATTTGCCGGAACCACTCACGCCCGTGACAGCCACCAAACGTTTGAGAGGCACTTGCACATCGACCTGGCGAAGGTTGTGCAGGTTGGCACCGGTGAGGGTGAGCCATTGCAGATCCGCACCCACCGTTTCCGCTGCTTCCGCTGCTTCTGCGCGGGGCGGTGGCGTTGGCGCCGATTTTGGCGTACCCCCGCCATATGAGGCGCCCGCGCCACCGCCCCGCGCAGAAGCATCCACCACCCTGCGCAACTGCATGGGGTGTTTCATCGCATGCAATAAATACCGCCCGGTTTGCGAATCTGCAGACGCCGTGATATCAGCCACCGCGCCTTGCGCCACCAAGCGGCCACCGCGCTTGCCAGCACTCGGGCCAATGTCGATGATGTGATCGGCTCGGCGAATGGTGTCCTCGTCGTGCTCGACCACCACCAAGGTGTTGCCCTTCTCGCCGAGTTTGTGCAGGGCGTTCAACAAAATCTGGTTGTCGCGCGCATGCAGGCCAATCGTGGGCTCATCCAGCACATAGCACACCCCTTGCAAATTGCTGCCCAACTGGGCGGCCAAGCGAATGCGCTGGGCCTCGCCGCCCGACAAGGTCGGCGCGCCACGGTCCAGCGTGAGGTAGCCCAAACCCACCTCTTCGAGAAACTCAAGTCGGCTCTTGATTTCTGGCACCAGATCACGCGCAATTTCAGCATCGCGACCCGTCAGGCTCAGCTTTTCAATCCAATGCCGCACCTCGGTCACCGACAAACTGGCAATGTCGGTGATGCGCCAGCCCTGTCCCGGCGCAGCGCCAAGGCGCACTGCGCGAGCCGTGGCGTTCAAGCGTGTGCCCTCGCAAGTGGGACACACCACATCGGCCAAGTCTTCGATTTCTGGCTCGGCAAACGTTTGCTCGCGCCCTTTGTCCTTGTCGTCTTGCACCGAGTCGTCAAACACTTTGCGTTCGTCTTTGCTCAACTTGACGCCCGTGCCCACGCAATCCGGGCACCAGCCATGCTTGCTGTTGTAGGAGAACAAGCGCGGGTCGAGTTCGGCATACGAGGTGGCGCACTGTGGGCATGCGCGCAAGGTTGAAAACACCCGTTGCTGACCAATGCGCGCGGTCGATGTGCCGTGGAACATCGCTTCGCGCAAATCGCCCAAATCGCTCAACACATGCACCACGCCTTTGCCGTGCTCGAGGGCCTGAGCAAGCGCTTGACGCAAAGCGGTCTCTTGTGCGGGTGACACATCGAGACTGGCCACGGGCAATTCGATGTTGTGCTCTTTGAAGCGGTCAATGCGCGGGAAGCCTTGGGTTGGCAAAAAGTCGCCATCGACCCGCAAATGGGTGAAGCCACGAGGGCGCGCCCAGTCGGCCAGCTCGGTGTAAACACCCTTGCGGTTGCTCACCAGCGGCGCCAGCAAGCCAATGTGCTGGCCACGGAATTGCGTCATCAACTGCGCCACGATGCTGTCGGGCGTTTGGGGTTGCACCGGCATGCTGTCGTGCACGCAGTGTTGAATGCCCAGCTTCACATACAGCAAACGCAAAAAGTGCCACACCTCGGTGGTCGTGCCCACGGTCGATTTGCGGCCACCGCGCGACAACCTTTGCTCAATGGCCACCGTCGGCGGAATGCCATACACCGCATCCACTTCGGGCCGCCCCGCGGGCTGGACGATAGAACGGGCGTAGGCGTTCAGGCTTTCCAAATAACGGCGCTGGCCTTCGTTGAACAAAATGTCAAACGCCAAGGTCGACTTGCCCGAGCCGCTGACACCGGTGACCACGTTGAACTTGCCGCGCGGAATGTCGACACTCAGGTTTTTGAGGTTGTGTTCTTTGGCGTTGACGATCTGGATGTTGTTGTTCAGCACCGGCGCGCGCCGAGCGGCTGGGGCCAATGAATTGACACCAGACCCGCCCCGAACCATCGACAGCGGAGCTGCTTTGTCGGCGAGTGCCGATTTCGGCGTACCCCCGCCATTTGTGGAACCGGTTGATAGCGCAGCTTCGCCGCCCAAAGCATTCAAACGTTCAGCCACACCCAAGACCTCGCCCATAGAAGCCGCGTACTCTCGCAGCGCTTGCCCGGTGTGCGAGGTGGGGTGTTGGCGCACATCTTCGGGCGTGCCCTGCGCCACGATCAAGCCGCCGGCATCGCCGCCTTCAGGCCCCAGATCGATCAGCCAGTCACTGGCGCGCACCACATCCAAGTTGTGCTCAATGACGATGAGCGAGTGTCCCGCTTCGAGCAACTTGCGCAATGCGCGCATGAGTTTGGCAATGTCGTCAAAGTGCAACCCGGTGGTCGGCTCGTCAAACAAAAACAAGGTGCCTTTGCGGGCCAAACTTTGGCGACTCTTGGCCGCACTTCTCGCCGCTTCGGCCAAAAAACCGGCCAGCTTGAGGCGTTGCGCTTCGCCGCCAGACAAGGTGGGCACAGGTTGCCCCAGACGCACATATTCCAGCCCCACATCGACAATGGGTTGCAGTGCACGAATGACATCGCGGTCTTGCGCAAACAAGGCTGCGGCTTCGCTGACCGTGAGGGCCAGCACATCGGACACATTCAGGTGGCGTGGGGCTTGCCCCAGGGCTTGGCGCTCGACCTTGATTTCGAGAATTTCAGGCCGGTAGCGTTGGCCATCGCAATCCGAGCAACGCAAATACACATCGCTCAAAAACTGCATTTCGACATGCTCAAAGCCCGAGCCGCCACAACTGGGGCAACGCCCGTCTCCGCTGTTCGAACTGAACTTGCTGGCGGTGTAACCGCGCTGGCGAGACAGGGGCGCCGTGGCAAAAATTTCTCGAATCGCATCCCACGCGCCCACATAACTGACAGGGTTGGAGCGGGCGGTTTTGCCAATGGGCGACTGGTCTACAAACACCACATCGCTCAGGTGGTCGGCGCCCAACACGCGGTCGTGCGCGCCGGGGGTTTCGGTGGCTTTGCCAAAGTGGCGCATCAAGGCCGGCGCCAGCACGTCTTGGATCAAGCTGGACTTGCCCGAGCCACTCACACCGGTGATGGTGACCAAGCGCTGCAGCGGAAAGTCGACGCTGATGTTTTGCAAATTGTGCTCACGTGCACCCTCCAAAATGAGCCGCGGGGTGCTGTCGCTGACCATGCGTTTGAAGCCCAAGCCGACTTGCTTGCGTCCGCCCAA
>JBEGTA010000224.1:0-3170 GCA_041179665.1 Pseudomonadota bacterium | reverse complement strand
TTTTCTCTTTGCTCACTCGTCGGGTGATTCAATTCGCGCATCGGACCGTTCAGCATTTTTTTCATCAAGCCCATCGACAGCGACTCCAGCACGCTGTCAATCGAGTCGCCCTTTTCAAAGCGCTTGCGGGCGCGAATCAGCTCGGTCTGGCGCCACGTATCGACCTGCAGATTCAGCTCTTTGATCAAGGGCACATGGTTGCGCTGGTCAAGCCACGCCATGAATTTGTTCACGCCTTGGTCAATGATGATTTCGGCTTCGGCCACCGCCTCTTTGCGATAGGCCTGTCCGGTCTGAATGACCTGTTGCAAATCATCGACGGTGTACAGGTACACCCCCGACAGGCTTTTGACTTCGGGCTCAATGTCTCTTGGCACCGCCAAATCGACCATGAACATCGGCCGGTTTTTCCGCGCCTTCAACGCCCGCTGCACAGCCCCCAAACCAATCAAGGGCAAGGTGCTGGCGGTGCAACTGATGACCACATCGAACTGCGGCAACTGGGTCGGCAAGTCAGCCAACGAAATGGTGCGACCGCCATGCAAAGCCGCCAACAACTCGGCGCGGTCGGCCGATCGGTTGGCAATGGTGATGGAACGGGGCGACTTGGCGGCGAAGTGCGCAACACACAACTCAATCATCTCGCCAGCGCCCACAAACAACACGTGGGTGTCTTTGAGGCTCTCAAAAATCTGCGAAGCCAAACGCACACTGGCCGCCGCCATGCTGATGGAGTGAGCGCCAATGTCGGTGGCCGTGCGCACCTCTTTGGCCACCGCAAAAGAGCGCTGGAACAATTGGTTCAAGGTCGTGCCCAAGACGCCAGAATCGGCGGCCACTCGAACCGCGTCCTTGAATTGCCCGAGTATTTGCGACTCGCCCAACACCATCGAATCCAAGCCACTGGCCACTCTGAACGCGTGGCGGGCCGAGGCCCCGCCTTCGAGCCGGTAAATGTGCGATTGCAAATTGTCGACTTGGGCCTTGCCGATGTCGGCTAACCAATCGAGTGTTTGTCGCCACTGCACTTGTTCACCCGCGCAGTAAATTTCTGTGCGGTTGCAGGTGGACAAAATGGCCACCTCTTTGTGCGACTCAAGGCTGTTGCACAAGCCTTGCATCGACAAGCCCAATTGGTCAGAGGCAAAAGCGAATCGTTCGCGCAGATCAATCGGCGCGGTGCGGTGGTTCAGGCCCAGTGTCCAAACTGCCATTCAAACCACCATTCTGAGCACGGGCGCGACATGCCACTCTGGCCATGCTTGCGCCATGCGCTGCTGAATCCCTGCCGCCGTGAGGCCGTAATGCGCCATCAGTTCTTTGGGGTCGCCATGCTCCGTGAAGGCGTCTTCAAAGCCCATCACCAGCACCGGTTTGTGCAGCCCCATGTCTTGCAGTGCCTCCAGCACCGCCGCGCCTGCGCCGCCCATGCGCACGCCGTCTTCCAGCGTGATCAAGCGCTCATGTTGCGCGGCCACTTGTTGCAGCATCGCCAAATCAAGCGGCTTGGCCCAGCGCATGTTGACCACGGTCGCGTCCAGACTTTCAGCAAGCTTCAAAGCTTCATAGAGCAAGGGGCCGAAGGCCAAAATCGCCAAGCCTCGGCCTTGCCGCATGAGCTCGGCACGCCCGAAAGGCAAGGCTTGCAGCTCGGTCGAGACCGGCTTGCCGACGCCCGCCCCACGCGGGTAGCGCACCGTCACCGGGTGGTCTTGCGCATACGCTGTGCTCAGCAGTTGACGGCACTCGTTTTCATCGGCAGGGCACGCCACACTCATGTTCGGAATGCAACGCGTGAAAGCAATGTCAAACATGCCAGCGTGCGTGGGGCCATCTGGGCCCACCAGGCCGGCGCGGTCCAAGGCAAAAACCACTGGCAAGTTTTGCAAGGCCACATCGTGGATCAGCTGGTCGTAGGCCCGTTGCAAGAAGGTCGAGTAAATCGCCACCACCGGTTTCAGGCCCTCGCAGGCCATTCCTGCCGCAAAGGTCACGGCGTGTTGCTCGGCAATGCCCACGTCGTGATAACGCGCCGGAAACCGCTGGCTGAACGCCACCATGCCCGAGCCTTCGCGCATGGCGGGCGTGATGCCGACCAAGCGCGGGTCGTGCGTGGCCATGTCGCAAAGCCATTGACCAAACACTTGGGTGAACGTCATGGGGCCGCCCGCCGAGGGCTGCAGGCCAACGGCGGGGTCGAACTTGCCCGGCCCGTGGTAGCTCACGGGGTCGGCTTCGGCTTGTGCGTAGCCTTGGCCTTTGCGGGTGACCACATGCAAAAACTGAGGCCCCTTGGCTTGCGAAATTTTTTGCAATGCTTGCACCAAGCCCAGCACATCGTGCCCATCGATTGGGCCGGTGTAAGTGAAGCCCAGTTTTTCGAAAATCGTGGCGGGCTGGATGAACTGCTGCGCTTGTTGTTCCAGCTGTTGCGCCAAAGCAAACAAAGGCGGCGCATTGCGCAGCAACTGCTGGCTCAGTTTTTTGGCTTGCGCATAAAAGCGGCCCGACATCAGCTCGCCCAGGTAATGGTTCAGGGCCCCCACCGGCGGGCTGATGGACATGTCGTTGTCATTCAGTACCACCAGCAAATCACAATCGCTGGCCCCCGCGTTGTTCATGGCTTCATAGGCCATGCCGGCCGTCAAGGCGCCGTCGCCAATGATGGCCACCGACTTTCTGGCGTGGCCGGTGAGTTTGGCGGCCATGGCCATGCCGAAGGCGGCCGAAATGCTGGTGGAGGAATGGGCGGTGCCGAAGGCGTCGTACTCGCTTTCTTGGCGAAGCGGAAACCCGCTCAGGCCACCCCGCTGACGCAGCGTATGCATGCGGTCCATGCGGCCGGTGAGCATTTTGTGTGGGTAGGTTTGATGTCCCACATCCCACACCAAACGGTCTTGCGGGGTGTTGTAGACATAGTGCAAGGCCACGGTCAACTCCACGGTGCCCAAGTTGGAGCTGAAGTGCCCCCCTGTTTTTGACACGGACTGGATCAAGCGCTGGCGCAATTCTTGGGCCAACGCTGGCAAACGCTCAGGCGGAAGCGCTCTCAGCTGAGCTGGAGATTGAATCCATTCCCGCAAGGCGTCCATGACTGGCTTTCGTATTGGCTTGTCTGAGCCTAAATTTACCGACATTTGACAAAATGTCAAGTCAGGTTGACACTTTAC
>JBEGTA010000223.1:0-8077 GCA_041179665.1 Pseudomonadota bacterium | reverse complement strand
GGGCAACATGACAGTCAACCCCATCAGCGCCATCACCGGGGCCACCACCGACCGCATTTTGGACGACCCCTTGG
This sequence comes from Pseudomonadota bacterium, assembly GCA_041179665.1. Classification (GTDB taxonomy): domain Bacteria; phylum Pseudomonadota; class Gammaproteobacteria; order Burkholderiales; family Burkholderiaceae_C; genus Limnohabitans_A. The sequence goes on along the minus strand of JBEGTA010000223.1, from coordinate 8,003 downwards.
TGCGCGAATTCATCTCGGGGGTCATGCTTGAAGCCAAGTCCATTGGTTCCAAGATGGGCATCGAGATCGCGCAAGAGCCTGAAGACCGCCATGCGGTCACCCGAAAATTGGGGGCGTTTCGCACTTCCATGTTGCAAGACGTGACGTCCGGCAAACCAGTTGAACTCGATGCTTTGGTGAGCGCGGTGCACGAGTTGGGACAACTCACGCAAGTGCCGACCCCACTGACCGATGTCTTGCTGGGCTTGAGCCGCTTGCATGCTCAGGGCTTGGGACTTTATGGCGCCACGCCGAACCCCTGAAACCTGAAACTTGAACCCATGACCGCCTCACCCGATCCCAAGGCGACTGTGCAGCGGTTGAGCCTGACCGGCTTTCTCATTTTGTTGTTGATCGCCTTGATGATGGGCGCCAACCATGTGGCAGCGCGCACCGCTTTCAACCACGGCGTCGATGTGGTGACGGCGGTGGTGTTTCGCAGCGCTGTCACTGCCGCGGTGGTGGCCTTGATTCTTTGGCAGCAAAAAGTGTCATTCAAGTTGTCTGGTCGGCAGCAAAAAAATCTGCTCGTGATTGGCGCCTTGATCGCGGTGCAAAGCGTGTGCCTTTACTCGTCGGTGGCGCGCCTTCCGGTGGCTTTGGCTTTGTTGGGTTTCAACACTTACCCCTTGACGACCGCCTTGTGGGCGCGTTTGCTCTACGGGCATCGCCCTGAGCGGGCGGTGTTGTGGGCCATGCCGGTGTTGTTGCTGGGCTTGGCTTTGGCACTCGATGTGTTCGGCGCTGCATCGGGTTTGGGCGCGGCGCAGCATTGGGGGCAAATTGGTGTGGGCGTGGCCTTTGCGTTGGCGGCGTCCACCACCTTTGGGCTGGCCTTGGTGATCACGCAACACGAAGCGGCTGAGGTCGATGGGCGACTTCGCACCTTCACCACCATGTCCACCGTCGCTGTGCTGGCGGGGGTGGTGGCGTTCAGTCAAAGTGGTTTGCATTTGCCCAACGCGCCTTTGGGTTGGTGGGGCTTGGGGGCATTGACGTTTTTGTATGGCACCGCGTTCACCATCATGTTCACCGTGTTGCCCAAACTGGGGGTGGTGGGCAACTCGGCCATCATGAATGTCGAGCCGGTCTTTGCCTTGGTGCTGGCTTGGGCGGTGCTGGGCCAGTCGATTGCTCTGGTGCAGGTGGTTGGCGCTTTGGTGGTGGTGGCCACGGTCATGTGGCTGGGCTTGCGCAAGCGGTAGGTGTGCACGCTGAAGGCGGCTGCAAAACGCTCACGCAGAATGGAAGCTAAGAACGAAAATGAAGAACGAAAATGAAGAGCGCTGATAAAGAATGCCAATCAAGAACGCAAATCAAGAACGCATTCGGTCAGCGCTGATGCATCAATCGGGCTTGGGGTCTTTCTTCAAAGCCAATGCCCGGTCATAAAGGTCGTTTTTCGATTCGCCAGAAATTTCAGCCGCCAATTTGACGGCCGTTTTCAGTGGCAGTTCGGGCAACAGCAATTGCAGCACACGCAGCCCTTCGCCCGAGCCTTCGGCCACCGGGGCATCGTGCACCACCAACACAAACTCGCCACGTTGCCGATCGGGCTTTTCAGCCAACCAGCCTGGCAGCGCCGCGGCGTTCAGGGTTTCAATTTGCTCAAACTGCTTGGTCAATTCGCGCCCCAGGGTGATGCGCCTTTCACCCAAGGTGGCCAGTGCTTGCGCCAGCGCCTCAATGCGGTGCGGTGCTTCCAGCAACACCACAGCGCGGCTTTCTTGCGCCAGTTGCTGCACCGCTTGTTGCCGCTCGCCCGATTTGCTGGGTAAAAAGCCGGCAAATACAAATCCGCGTTCGCCCGTCATGCCCGAGGCACTCAGGGCGGTGGTGACGCTGCTTGCGCCGGGCAGGGGCAACACGCGCCAACCCGCTTGTCGCACAGCCGCCACCAAGCGCGCGCCGGGATCGCTCACTGCCGGGGTGCCAGCATCGCTCACATAGGCCACGCGGGCACCTTCCGACAGGCGAGCGATGACGCTTTGCGCGGCCTCGGCCTCGTTGTGTTGGTGCACCGCCAGCAGTTGTGCGCCGGGTCGCTCAAGGCCGTAAGCGCGCAACAGTTGCTGGGTGTGGCGGGTGTCTTCGCAGGCCACCACATCGACCTTGCTCAGCACATGCAGCGCGCGCAGGCTGATATCGGCCAAGTTGCCAATGGGCGTGGCCACGACATACAGTGTGTGGGTCGGGTGGTTTTGCGAGCCGGCTGCTTCATCGGCAGCTTCCAGGGCTTTGGCAAACGAGGCTGACAAGGGAGACGGAGTCAATGCAATTCCTCAAAAAAGAGACGGTGGGCCAGACCACCAAAGCCCGCGGCGACGCGGGCGAAGACGAGGCGCTGGCCTATTTACAGGCGCAAGGTTTGCGCTTGTTGCAGCGCAATTATCGGACCCCGGGCCGAGGCGGCGGCGAAATAGACCTGATCATGCAAATGAACGACGGCACCGTGGTGTTTGTTGAGGTCAGAAAACGCAGCCGCACAGACTTTGGTGGCGCTGCTGCTTCTGTTTCAGCACAAAAGCGGCGGCGCATCGTCTTTGCGGCGCAGCACTATTTGTTGCGCTGGCGGCGTTTGCCACCCGCCCGCTTTGATGTGGTGACCTTGGAGGCGTCGGGCCTTCGCTGGCTGCAGGCGGCCTTTGATGCCGGTTAAGCCCCATGGCCCGGGTGCGCCATTGGCTTTTTCTTGCGGGGTTGTTGGGGCGTAACGCCATGTGACGGGGTTATCATTCAAGCCATGTTAGACCTGCGTATTCAACAGCATTTCATTGACAGCGCCGACCTGCATTACCAGGTGGCCGAGGGCTTGGCCAAGCCGGTCGATGCGGCTGTGCAAGCGGTGTTGGCGTGTGTCACGGGCGGCGGCAAAGTGTTGACCGCAGGCTTGGGCACATCGACCGGTTTGGCGCAGTATTTGGCCAGTTTGTTGTTGGGTGGTTTTGAGCGTGAGCGGCCCGGTTTGTCGGCGTTGGCCTTGTCGGCCGATGCCATGATGGCCAGTCTGTGGTCAGAGGACCTGGGCTTGGCTCACCAAGTCAGAGCTTTGGGGCAGACCGCCGATGTGCTGATCTTGATCAGCGCCGATGGTGCAGAACCCGCGCTGCTCTCAGCGGCCCAAGCGGCCCACGAGCGCGAGATGACGGTGGTGGCCCTGACCGGCCGACAGGGGGGAGCCCTCTCGCGTCAATTGCGCGAGACCGATGTGCATGTGTGTGTGCCCCACGAGCGGGTGGCACGCATTCGTGAGGTGCAACACTTGGTGTTGCACTGTCTGTGTGATGGAATTGATACCCAGTTGTTGGGTGAACAGGAGCCTCTTTAAATGAATCGCAATCTTCAATCGTTGGTGTTGTCAGGTGCCGTTTTGGCCAGCGCGCTGGTGGGTTTGTCCGGCTGCGCGCCCCTTATCGTGGGCGGCGCGGTGATGACCGGTGTGGTGGCCACAGACCGCCGCACTGCAGGCGCACAAGTGGAAGACGAGGCGATCGAGTTGAAGGTGGCCAGCGCGGTGCGCAAAGACTTGGGTGAGCGTGTGCACCTGAACGTCACCAGCTTCAACCGCAAAGTGTTGCTCACCGGTGAAGCGCGCAGCCAAGCCGACAAAGAACGTGCTGAAAAGCTGGCGCAAAGCCAAGAAAACGTCCAGTCGATCGTGAACGACTTGGCCGTGGCGCCGCCCAGCAGCTTGACTCAGCGCTCCAAAGACGTGGTGATCACCAGCCAAGTCAAGGCGGCCTTTATCGATGCCAAAGACCTGCAAGTGAACGCCATCAAGGTGGTCACCGAACGTGGTGCGGTCTACCTGATGGGCCGGGTCACAGCGCGTGAAGCCAAACGTGCCAGCGACATCGTGCGCGGCATTGGCGGGGTGACCAAAGTGGTGCGGGTGTTTGATGAAATTTCTGAAGAAGAACTCAAGCGCTTGAGCCAGCCGCCGCTGTCAAAGTAAGCCAGCCTGAGACAAAAAAGAGCGACCCGAGGGTCGCTCTTTTGCTTGGGGGCGTTGTGCTCAGCGCAGGCGACGAATCAGGCTGGAGGTGTCCCAGCGGCCCCCACCCATTTTTTGCACATCGGCATAAAACTGGTCCACCAGCGCGGTCACGGGCAAGCGAGCGCCATTGCGCTTGGCTTCGTCCAACACCAAGCCCAGGTCTTTGCGCATCCAGTCCACCGCAAAACCAAAATCAAACTTGTCATCGGCCATGGTCTTGCCGCGGTTGTCGAGTTGCCAGCTTTGGGCGGCGCCCTTGCCAATCACCTCCAGCACTTGGTGCATGTCCAAGCCCGCTTGCTGGCCAAAAGCCACCGCTTCAGACAGGCCCTGCACCAGACCAGCAATGCAAATTTGGTTGACCATTTTGGCGAGTTGACCCGCGCCGGACTCGCCCAGCAAGGTGAAGGCGCGAGAGAAAGCCATGGAGGCGGGCTTCACTTGGTCAAAGGCCGCTGTGTCGCCACCGCACATCACGGTGAGCATGCCGTTTTGTGCGCCGGCCTGTCCGCCAGAGACGGGGGCATCAATGAAGTGCAGGCCGCGCTTTTGGGCTTCAGCGGACAACTCACGCGCTATCGAGGCCGAAGCCGTGGTGTGGTCAACAAAAACAGCGCCGGGCTTCATGCCGGCAAAAGCGCCATCTGGGCCCAACACCACGCTGCGCAAATCGGCGTCGTTGCCCACGCAGGCAAACACGATGTCAGCGCCTGCGGCCGCTTCGCGAGGGGTCGGGGCACTGGCGTTGCCGGGGCACTCAGCTACCCAAGCACTGGCTTTGGCGGGGCTGCGGTTGTACACGGTGACATGGTGTCCGGCGCGGGCCAAGTGGCCTGCCATGGGGTAGCCCATCACACCCAGACCCAAAAAGGCGACTTGGCGGGCGGGTGTGGCTTCGTAGGTTTTGGCGGCAATTTGGCTCATGGGGGTCTCGCAGGGTTGGTGAGAAAACGCTAATTTAGCAGCCCGCCAGTGGGCCTGCGTGGTTCGGGTTCTTTGAAGAAGAGACAAGGGGGTGGCCATCCGGCAAACACCACCCGATCGGCCCCGTGTCAAAGAGGACTTGGGGTTTTGGTACGCTTGCGGCATGAATGCTTTCATTGCCGAAAACCTGGCGCAGGTGCGCGCGCACATCCAAGCGGCCTGCCAATCAGCTGGCCGTGATCCTGCCAGCGTGAGCCTGCTGGCGGTGTCCAAAACTTGGGGCCCAGAGGCCGTACGCCAAGCCCATGCAGCAGGGCAGCGGGCGTTTGGCGAAAACTACATTCAAGAAGGCGTCGACAAGATCTTGGCCCTCAAAGATTTGCCTTTGCAATGGCACTGCATTGGGCCTATTCAGAGCAACAAAACCCGTTTGGTGGCCGAGCATTTTGACTGGGTGCACAGCATCGACCGCCTCAAGATTGCACAGCGCCTAAGCGAGCAACGCCCCGAGAACTTGCCCGCCTTGCAGGTGTGCATTCAGGTGAATGTGGATGGTGGCAGCACCAAGTCGGGGGTCTCGCCCCACGAGTTGCCTGCGCTCGCGCAGGCCGTGGCCGCTTTGCCGCGTTTGCAGTTGCGCGGCTTGATGACCATTCCCGAACCGGCTGAAACCCCTGCGCTCATGCGCGTGGTGCATCGGCAGGCCAAAGCACTGCTCGATGCTTTGAATCAGCAAGGGATGGCGCTGGACACCTTGTCGATGGGCATGAGCGCCGACTTGGACGCTGCCATCGCCGAGGGCAGCACTGTGGTGCGCGTGGGCACAGCGATTTTTGGCAAGCGCTGAGCGCTTCAGGTTGTCGCCTTGCGGGCGGGCAACACGGTGCCGCTGCACTCGCCAAAACCAATGCGCACCGCACCCGCGCGCTCGCACCAGCCGCGCAGCACCACGCTGTCGCCATCTTCAAGCCAGGTGCGTTGTTCACCGTTGGGCAGCGTCATGGGGTTTTTGCCGCCTTGGGTTAATTCGATCAAGGCCCCGGCTTGGTCCAGGGTGGGGCCCGACAAAGTGCCACTGCCCAGCAAATCACCGGCTTGCAGATTGCATCCGTTCACGGTGTGGTGGGTCACCATTTGCGCGACGGTCCAATAAGCATGCCGATAGCTGGTGCGGCAAAGCGTGGCATCGCGCACACCCGATGCGCGCATCGTGGCGGTTTGCAGGCCCACTTGCAGTTGAATGTCGAACGCGCCCGCCTGTTGGTTGAGTGGCGAATCGAGGTAAGCCATCGGTTGCGGGTCATCAGGCGGTCGTGTGAAAGGCACACGAAACGGCGCCAGAGCCTCCAGGGTCACCACCCAAGGGGACACCGTCGATGCAAAATTTTTCGATAAAAAAGGCCCGAGCGGTTGGTATTCCCAGCCTTGAATGTCACGCGCCGACCAATCGTTGAGCAAGGTGATGCCAAAGACATGGTCTTCGGCCTCGGTGATGTCCACCGCTTCACCTTGTGCGTTGCTTTGGCCCACAAAAATGCCCAACTCAAGCTCAATGTCGAGCCGATGCGACGGGCCCAACACCGGTGCGGTGGCACCGAGGGGCATAGTTTGCCCCCAGGGCCGGCGAAACTGCTGGCCCGACACCCCAATGCTGGAGGCGCGGCCATGGTAGCCAATGGGTACCCATTTGTAATTGGGCAACAGCGGGTTGTCAGGGCGAAACTGTTTGCCGATGTTGGTCGCATGGTGCACCGATGTGTAGAAGTCGGTGTAGTCGCCAATGCGGGCGGGCACCGTGTATTCGGCGTGGGCTTGTGGCACCAAGCAAGCTTGCAGCGCGTGTGACTCGGCGGCCCCGGTGCGCAAGGCGCGTGACAAAGACAAACGCAAGGCGCTGCTTGCGGCATGACCCAGCGCCATCAGCGCATTCAACTGGTCGTGCGCTGCGGCCTCTAAAGCCTGTTGCGCCAGTTGGGCTTGGTCTTCAGAAAGTGACGCATTCTGAAGGTGGTTGCCCTTCAGTACCGCGGCCAAATCCACGATCTGATCGCCAATGGCCACGCCGCCGCGAAAGGCTTCACCAGCGCCTTGCCGCCGGAACACCGCGAAGGGCAGGTTTTGAATCGGAAAGTCGGTGTTGGCGCTGTTGGCGCTGTTGGCCGAGGCCACCCAACTGGTCAGCGTCGGGTCGTGGGTTTCGTTCAGTTGCAGCATCGCCCGAACTCAGTGGCTCATGCTGCCGTCGTGCATCCATGCGGCGTGTTTGGGGGCGCGTTTGGTTTGGCTCCATTCTTCGAGCATGTCCCACTTCACGTCGTCGAGTTTTTTCATCATCTCGGGTGTGCCGCAGTCGGCGGCCAACTCGAGTCGGTGGCCGTTGGGGTCGAAGAAATAAATGCTCTTGAAAATGGTGTGGTCCACCGGGCCCAACACCTCGACGCCCCCCGTCACCAATTTGTCTTTGGCAGCTTGCAGCGCCTCGAGCGATTCAACCTTCAGGGCCAAGTGCTGCACCCAGGCTGGGGTGTTCGGGTCGCGGCCCATTTCGGCTTGGTTCGGCAACTCAAAAAACGCCAAGATATTGCCTTGTCCCGCATCCAAAAAAATGTGCATGTACGGGTCGGGCGCTTTGGTCGAGGGCACTTCGTTTTCGGCAATCGCCAACACAAATTTCATGTCGAGGTGTTTTTGGTACCACTCGACGGTTTCTTTGGCGTCTTTGCAGCGGTAGGCAACATGGTGAACAGATTGAACCAGCATGGGGGTCTCCTGATAAATACGGTGTTGTGTGCGGTGTTGTGTGCGGTGTGAAGTCAAAGATCTTGCAGGGCAGCGGCAATGTGCCGCTGAAATTGCGGCGCGTCGCCCAAGGCCTGTGCATTGAGCAAGGCCAACTTGACCAAAAACAGCGAGGCTTTGTCGGGGCCCGCTTGGTCGATGGCGGTGGCCAAGGCGTCGTAAACGGTCTCGAGTCCGTCGATCGAAAGGCCGGGCGCTGAAGTGTTCATGGCGTTGAGCATGGGGTTTCCTTATTGTGGCAAAG
>JBEGTA010000222.1:0-2944 GCA_041179665.1 Pseudomonadota bacterium | reverse complement strand
TGTTGCCACTTGATTGAACAATGCGGCGACTTTGAATGACGCCATCCATACCGACCTTGACCTCGACCTCGGCGCGCGGGTTGCCCACCACATCACCCGGATAAGTGATGTTGGGCTTGATGCGCCCCACCAAACGGCCAGCATAACTGGCCGATGGGCCTGACGACTTCAGGGCCGTTCCTGTTGCGTTTTCTCCGCCTGAGGCACCGGCCATGCCCTGCATGCGTTTCAGGTTTTCACTGCGCATGGCTTCCGCGCGTGCGGCGTCGGCTTTGCTTTCGGCAGCGGCCTTTTCAGCGGCCTTCTTTTTGTCGCGCTCTTTGGCTTCTTTTTCTTTGGCGTCTTTCGCGGCTTTTTCTTTGGCCAGTTTGTCTTTGTTGGCTTTTTCCTTCTCAGCCTTCTCTTTTTCGGCCTTGTCTTTCTCAGCTTTTGCTTTCTCGGCTTTTTCTTTGTCCGCCTTCAGCTTGTCATTTTTTTTCTTCTCTTCTTGCTTTTTCTTTTCAAGCGCAATTTGGGCATCCAAGCGTTCTTGCGCCGGGTCGGGGGCCGGTGGAGGCGGCGGTGTGGGCTTCACAGGTTGGGGCGTGGGCGTGGGTTCGGGTTGTGGCTCGGGTGGCGGCTCTTGCAGTTTCGGCGCCGCCGCTTGCGGCACGGCAGACCAGAGTTCGGCTTCGGCTTGCGCCGTTTGAGGCTGGGTTTTCCAGGCCGTGGCCAGCCCCAAAGCCAGGAACAACAAGGCATGCGCGATTCCAGCCACCACCCAAGCGCGACCCGCGCCCGGGGGTTTGGGCGGTGCAAATTCGAGGTTGGGGGTCGCCTTGGCGTTCAAACCAGTGGTCCTGTTAGGGGGCCAATTGAACCGACAGGCCCACGCGCGCAATGCCCGCGCGTTGCAGGCTGTCCATGACTTGCACGACCGTTTCGTATTTCACGTTGCGGTCGGCGCTGATGACGACGGCTGTGTTCGACTCGTTGCCCACCAAGCGTTTGACACTGTTGGCCACACTGGACAACGTGGCGCTGTCGGTTTTGCCATCGCTGACCAATTCAAGGCGTTCGTCTTTTTGAATCACCACCTGAATGACTTTGTCGGGTTGCTTGGCGGCTTTGCCCACACTGGGCAAATCCACCATGCTGGGCGTGATCATGGGGGCCGTCACCATAAAGATGATCAGTAGCACCAACATCACATCGATGAAGGGCACCATGTTGATTTCGGCGATGGTGCGGCGACCACGGCCTCGGGATGAAACGGCTGGCATCTGGGCCTCCCTTCAGTGGCCCGATGCCGAATGGTTGGCACCACCCAAGCTGCGCTGCAAGATGTTAGAAAACTCTTCAATGAAGGTTTCCAGCTTGATGGCAATGCGGTCGACATCGTGCGAAAAACGGTTGTAGGCCAACACCGCGGGAATGGCCGCGAACAAACCAATCGCGGTGGCCACCAGGGCTTCTGCAATGCCGGGCGCCACGGTGGCCAAGGTCACTTGTTGCAGGCTGGCCAAGCCCGTGAAGGCGTGCATGATGCCCCACACCGTGCCAAACAAACCCACATAGGGCGAGATGGAGCCGACCGAAGCCAAGAAGGCCAATTGCGACTCGGCGACATCCATTTCGCGCTGAAAACTGGCGCGCATGGCGCGTCGCGCACCGTCCAGCAAAGTGCCGGCATCGCTGATGTGACGCTCGCGCAGTTTTTGGTATTCGCGCATGCCGCTGGCAAAAATGCGCTCCATCGGGCCCGCCAGCTTGGCGTTTTGGCTGGCAGAGTTGAACAGCTCGTTCAGGCTGGTGCCAGACCAGAACACACGCTCAAATTCGTCGTTCAAATTTTTGATGCGTTTGATGGCGCCGAGTTTGCGCACAATCGCTGCCCAGCTGGCGACCGAGATCGCGATCAACAGCAAAACCACAAGTTGCACCACAAAACTGGCGTTCAACAAGAGCGAGACGATGGACATGTCTTGGTTCATTTCAGGGCTTCCAGAACAAGGGCCGGTATGCGGCCTGGTTTCAAAGTGGTGCTGTCGACCCAACCGAGTCGAATGGTGCCTTCGGCCAGCAGTTGGTCAGCTTGGCCAGCGCGCTGTAAATAGGCCTGCTGGGCAATGGTCAGGCTGGCTTTGCCACCGGATTGCAACACGGCGGTGACCCGCAATGTATCGTCCAGACGGGCGGGTGAATGGTACTTGACGGTCGTCTCGCTCACCACAAACATGCCCCCGGACTCGTCACGCAGCACTTGTTGCCCAAAGCCCAAGTCGCGCAACCATTCGGTGCGTGCGCGCTCAAAAAACTTCAGGTAGTTGGCGTAAAACACAATGCCGCCGGCATCGGTGTCTTCCCAATAAACGCGGATGCTGTGGGCAAATGGTGTGCTCTGAGTCTGAGTCTGGGTTGGTGACGGAGTCTGAGCAACCCCTTGTGCGGTCGCTTGTGCGGTTGCTTGAGCGGGCAATTGAGCGGTCGCTTGAGCGGGCATTTGAGCGGGCATTTGAGCGGGCATTTGCGCGTCAGTGCGGTGTTGGTCGGTCATGGCTGCAACCACGCTTTCAGACGGGCGATGGCCGTGTGCAATTCGGCCATCGAGTTGGCGGTCGAAAAACGCACAAATCGTGCTGTTTGGTCGGTGCCAAAGTCGCGGCCCGGGGTGATGGCCACATGCGCATGTTCGAGGGCGGCAATGGCAAACTCCCAGCTGTCTTTCAGCCCCAATTTTTGACAAGCCTCAGAGCAGTCGGCCCACGCATAAAAAGCCCCATCGGGTGCCACGGGTACGGGCAAACCCACGTCGTTCAGGGCGGGTATGAAGTAGTCGCGGCGGGCTTTGAACTCGGCGCGGCGCTGTTCATACTCGGCCAAACTCTCGGGCTCAAAGCAGGCCAGTGCGGCTTGCTGGGCCACGCTGCTGGCACAAATAAAGAGGTTTTGCGCCAACCGCTCC
>JBEGTA010000221.1:0-2514 GCA_041179665.1 Pseudomonadota bacterium | reverse complement strand
GAGCACGTCAAGTTCAAAAACTTGGCGTTGGCCGTGATCGACGAACAGCACCGCTTTGGCGTGGCGCAACGCCTGGCTTTGCGCAGCAAAATGCAAGCCGATGGCATGGAGCCGCACATGTTGATGATGACGGCGACGCCCATTCCCCGAACCTTGGCCATGAGTTACTACGCCGACCTGGATGTTTCGGTGATTGACGAGTTGCCGCCAGGGCGTACCCCCATCGTGACGCGCTTGGTGTCAGACCACCGCCGACATGAGGTGGTTGAGCGCATTGGCGCCCAGTTGCAACAAGGGCGGCAGGTGTATTGGGTGTGTCCACTCATTGAAGAAAGCGAAGCGCTGGATTTGACGAATGCCACGCAGACACATGCCGATCTGAGCGAGGCCTTGCCCGGCGTGATGGTGGGCCTGTTGCATTCGCGCATGCCAACGGCCGAAAAGAAAGCCGTGATGGATTTGTTTACCAGCGGGCAGATGGGCGTGCTGGTCAGCACCACCGTCATCGAGGTCGGTGTGGATGTGCCCAATGCCTCTTTGATGGTGATTGAGCACGCCGAACGTTTTGGCTTGTCCCAATTGCACCAACTGCGAGGTCGAGTGGGCCGCGGTGCGGCGGCATCGGCCTGCGTGTTGTTGTATGGCACGCCAGAGGGAGGCCGCCTGAGCGAAACTGCGCGCGACCGTCTGCGCGCCATGGTCGAGACCCACGATGGGTTTGAGATTGCTCGGCGCGATCTGGAGATTCGCGGGCCGGGAGAATTTTTGGGGGCGCGGCAATCGGGCGCACCCTTGCTGCGCTTTGCCGATCTGGACACCGATGGCCATTTGTTGGACTGGGCCCGCACATGGGCACCCATCATGTTGGACCAACACCCCCAGTTGGCCGAGCGGCACATTCACCGCTGGTTGGGCGGAAAATCTGAATACTTGAAAGCCTGATGTTCAAATACGGCCTATGACTCTGACTGAACTCAAATACATCGTGGCCGTGGCCCGAGAAAAACACTTTGGCAAAGCCGCCGAGGCGTGTTTTGTGTCGCAGCCTACCTTGTCGCTGGCCATCAAAAAGCTAGAAGAAGAGTTGGAGGTCAAGTTATTTGAACGCAGCGCCAGCGAGGTGTCGGTGACTTCGCTGGGCGAAGAAATCGTACGTCAAGCGCAAAGCGTGTTGGAGCAGGCAGGTGAGATCAAAGAAATAGCCAAGCGCGGCAAAGACCCGCTCGCAGGCACCATGCGCCTTGGGGTGATCTACACCATCGGGCCTTATTTGTTGCCTGATTTGGTGCGCCAAATCATCACCGACATTCCGCAAATGCCGCTCATGCTGCAAGAAAACTTCACCGTGCGGCTGTTGGAGATGTTGCGCACCGGTGAGATCGACTGCGCGATTTTGGCCGAGCCATTTCCGGAGTCGGGTTTGGCAGTGGCCCCTTTGTATGACGAGACCTTCATGGCGGCCTTGCCGCTGAACCACCCATTGGCCAAAGAAGCGTCGATTTCGACGGACCAGCTCAAAAACGAGACCATGTTGTTGCTGGGAACGGGCCATTGCTTTCGCGACCATGTGTTGGAAGTGTGCCCCGAGTTCGCACGCTATGCGAGCCAGACCGATGGCATTCGCAAGACCTTTGAAGGCTCGTCGCTGGAGACCATCAAACACATGGTAGCCGCGGGCATGGGGGTGACCTTGGTGCCCCGTTTGTCGGTGCCCGACCTCAAACCTGTGCACAAGCGCAACGGTGGGCGACATGATTCGCCAGTGCGCTATTTGCCCATCGTCGACCCCTCGGGGGGCAAGCCACCTACCCGCCGGGTGGTATTGGCCTGGCGCCGCAGTTACACCCGCTACGAAGCCATTGCCGCCATGCGTAACGCCATTTACGCCTGCCCCTTGCCGGGGGTGACGCGTTTGTCCTGACCGCTTGCCCTGCACATTGGCTATGACCGGAAAGCTGGCGCTTTATCTTGATTTGATCCGTTGGAATCGTCCGGCCGGATGGTTGCTGCTGCTGTGGCCTTCGTTGGCCGCTTTGTGGGTGGCAGCGGGTGGATTTCCAGGCTGGCATTTGATTGCCGTTTTCACCTTGGGCACGATCTTGATGCGCAGCGCGGGTTGCTGCGTGAACGATGTCGCTGACCGTGACTTTGACAAACATGTCAAACGCACCGCCAACCGCCCCGTGACCAGCGGTCGAATGGGGACCCGTGAAGCCTTGGCAGTGGGGGCCGTGCTGGCTTTGATGGCCTTTGGCTTGGTCTTGACCACCAACGCGGCCACCATTCAGTGGTCATTTGCGGCGCTGGCGGTGACGCTGATTTACCCCTATGCCAAGCGCTGGGTCTCCATGCCGCAAGCCGTTTTGGGGGTCGCCTTCAGTTTTGGCATTCCAATGGCCTTTGCGGCGGTGCAAGGTCAGGTGCCACTGCTGGCTTGGGGCTTGTTGCTGGGCAATTTGTTTTGGGTGTTGGCCTACGACACCGAATACGCCATGGTCGACCGCGATGACGATT
>JBEGTA010000220.1:0-2823 GCA_041179665.1 Pseudomonadota bacterium | reverse complement strand
GCCAGTCGATCGGGGTGGATGCTCAGCCCGAAGATTTTTTTTCGGTGCGGCATCAAGGCTGGCGGAAGCTGTTTGCGCTCAAAGTCTTCAGGAATCAGTGGGTAATTGGCCGCTTTCAGGCCGTGTTGCATCGCCAGATAGAGGCTGGTCGGTGTTTTTCCGCTGCGACTGACGCCGACCAAAATGACATCGGCCGATTCCAAATCGCGGTTCGATTGACCATCGTCGTGGGCCAATGAAAAGTTGATCGCCTCGATACGGTCGTGGTATTCCTTGCTTTTACTCACATCAGAGAAGCGCCCCACCCGGTGATGCGACTTGATGCCGAGTTCCATTTCTAGGGGGTTCACAAAGGTGCCAAACATGTCCAGCAACATGCCTTGGCAATGTTCCTGCAGCACTTTGAGCACATCCATGTTGACCAAAGTGGTGAAGACGATGGGCTTGTTGCCCTCGTTTTCTGCTGTTTGGTTGATTTGTCGGACAGCTTGATGGGCTTTGTCAACGGTGTCGGTGAAGGGCAGTCGAATGTGCCGGGTTTTCATGTCGAACTGCGCCAAGATGGCATTGCCAAAAGTCTCGGCGGTGATGCCCGTGCCGTCAGAAACAAAAAAAACGCTGCGTTTGGACATGGTTGCAAAAAATTCAAATGGGGGCGGCAGCAAGCCACCTAAAATGAATCGATTATCCATGCCCATTCCACTGACGGTTGTACTTCAAGAACAACAAAACCGCAGTGCAGAGCGCGGAGCCCGGTTTTAACTTTGGAGCTTTGTATGTCTGAACTTTTCAGTGAGACCGCTTTGGTCGTTCCGTTTGAGCTGTTGCGCATGACGGATGTGGAGTCGGTCGGTGGCAAAAATGCCAGCTTGGGCGAGATGATTTCTCAACTGCCCTCGGGGGTTCGCGTGCCCACTGGTTTTGCCACCACCGCGTATGCGTTTCGGCAATTTTTGGCATTTGGTGGTTTGGCAGATCGCATCAATGCACGCCTCGATATTTTGGACACCGACGATGTCCGCGCTTTGGCCGCGGCGGGTGCTGAAATTCGTGCCATGGTCGAGGCGCAGCCTTTTCCGGCCGATTTAGAACAAGCCATTCGCGACGCATTTGTCCGTTTGCAGGGCAACAACCCAGATGCGTCTTTTGCCGTTCGATCTTCGGCAACCGCGGAAGATTTGCCGGATGCCTCGTTCGCCGGTCAACAAGAGACTTTTTTGAATGTGGTCGGCATTGAAGATGTGCTGCACAAAATGAAAGAGGTGTTTGCCTCTTTGTACAACGACCGCGCCATCAGTTACCGGGTTCACAAGGGCTTCGCCCACGCGGAGGTGGCCTTGTCTGCTGGGGTGCAGCGCATGGTGCGTTCTGATCTGGGCGCCGCTGGTGTGATGTTCACCATCGACACCGAGTCTGGTTTTGAAGACGTGGTGTTCATCACCTCCAGCTACGGCTTGGGTGAAACGGTGGTGCAGGGCGCGGTGAACCCCGATGAGTTTTATGTGCACAAACCCATGTTGGCTGCTGGCAATCGTTGCGTTATTCGTCGCAACTTGGGCTCCAAATTGATTGAAATGGTGTTTGCATCACCCGAAGAAAAAGCCGCTTCCGGAAAGTTGGTTAAAACCACCGATGTCCCCACCGAATTGCGTAACCGCTACAGTCTGACCGACGATGAAGTCGAGCAGTTGGCGCGCTACGCGGTGGTCATTGAAAAGCACTATGGTCGTCCGATGGACATCGAGTGGGGCAAAGACGGCACCGATGGCTTGCTGTACATCTTGCAAGCGCGGCCTGAGACGGTCAAAAGCCAAGCCAAGGGCGCGCCAGAGTTGCGCTACAAACTCAAAGGCAAGAGCGCTGTGTTGGCCGAGGGCCGGGCGATTGGACAGAAAATTGGTACTGGTCCCGTTCGCTTGGTGCACAACATCATCGAGATGGACAAAGTGCAGGCCGGCGACGTGCTGGTGACCGACATGACCGATCCCAATTGGGAGCCGGTCATGAAACGGGCCAGTGCCATCGTGACCAACCGGGGGGGGCGCACTTGCCATGCCGCGATCATTGCGCGCGAATTGGGCATTCCAGCCGTGGTGGGCTGCGGCAATGCCACCGAGACTTTGACGGAGGGCACTTTGGTGACCGTCAGTTGCGCGGAAGGGGATACCGGGCACATCTACGACGGTTTGCTGGAAACCGAAATCAGCGAGGTTCAGCGTGGGGTGCTGCCTGAGATCAAAACCAAAATCATGATGAACGTGGGCAATCCCCAGTTGGCCTTTGATTTTGCACAACTGCCCAATGCCGGTGTGGGTTTGGCGCGGCTTGAATTCATCATCAACAACAACATTGGCGTGCATCCCAAGGCGATCTTGGACTACCCCGCGATTGACGCCGATTTGAAAAAAGCGGTGGAGTCGGTGGCCCGTGGCCATGCCTCGCCGCGCGCCTTTTATGTGGACAAAGTAGCTGAAGGCGTGGCCAGCATCGCGGCCGCTTTCTGGCCAAAACCTGTGATTGTTCGTTTGTCTGACTTTAAGAGCAACGAATACCGCAAACTCATCGGCGGCAGTCGATATGAGCCTGAAGAAGAAAACCCGATGTTGGGTTTCCGGGGCGCGGCACGCTACGTCAGCGAAGATTTTGGACAAGCCTTCGCCATGGAGTGTGAAGCGCTCAAGCGCGTTCGCGGTGAGATGGGTTTGACCAATGTGCAGATCATGGTGCCCTTTGTGCGCACCTTGGGGCAAGCCGAAAAGGTGACCAATTTGCTGGCCTCTCAAGGCTTGCGGCGAGGCGAAGAGGGTCTCAAAGTCATCATGA
>JBEGTA010000219.1:0-2739 GCA_041179665.1 Pseudomonadota bacterium | reverse complement strand
GGGCGCACCGATGCACTTTACAAATTCAAGCCCGAACCCGATGAAGAAGGTCTCGTGGTGGGGCATTTGCCCGGCAAGGGGCGCCTGCAAGGGCACACGGGTGCGTTGTGGGTGCAAATGACCTCTGGGCAGAGGTTTGCATTGGGGACGGGTTTGAGCGATGCCCAGCGGCGCAACCCGCCGCCCGTTGGGGCGTGGGTGACTTACCGCTACCGAGACCGCACGCCGTCGGGCTTGCCCCGATTTGCCAGTTTTTTGCGCGAGCGCGAACCCGAATAAAAGAGGGCTCCTTGCGGAGCCCTTTTGATTGAGGCACTCGATGCCTCTCAGGCAAAAACGCCCGCGGTCTCTTGCATGCGCGCCGAGACCTCGCCCAGTTGGTGCAAGGTGTCGCCAAAGGTCATGTCCAACTGCGTCAATTTCTTGAAGTAGTGGCTCACGATGTACTCGTCTGTCACGGCAATGCCGCCATGCAGTTGCACCGCCTGTTGGCCAATAAAGCGCATGGATACACCCAGTTGGTATTTGGCGCGGGCCAAGGCACGGCGACGCTCATCGGCGGGTGCATGCAACTTCAGACTGGCGTAATAACTCATGGAGCGTGCCAATTCGAGCTGCATTTTCATGTCGGCCACACGGTGGCGAAGTGCCTGAAAGCTGGCAATGTTCACCCCAAATTGTTTGCGCGTGTTCATGTAGTCGACAGTGATGGCGAGGGTCTTGTCCATCACCCCAACGGCTTCGGCGCACACACATGCGATGCCAATGTCTTGGGCTTCTTCAAGCGCTGTCAGGCCATTCAGTGTGATCAATTTGGCTGAGGCGTTGGTGAACACCACTTCGGCTGCACGCGAGCCGTCTTGCGTGACATAGCCTTGCGTGGCCACTCCGCTGGCGCTGCGCTCCACCAAGAACAGAGCCAGTTGCCCCCCTTCTTTGCCGTGCACCATGGCGGGCACCACAAACGCATCGGCTTGGTCGCCTGCGGCCACCACACTCTTGGTGCCGGAAAGTGTCCACTGGCCGCCTGTTTCAAGGGCTTGAGCGGTGCAGCGATTCAGTTGGTAGCGGGCCCCGCGCTCTTGCTGTGCCAACACCACCACGGCCTCACCGGCGGCCATGCGTGGCAACCAAGCGGCTTGCAAGTCTGCTGGTGCATGGGTTTGCAGTGTGGCGCTGGTGATCAGGGTTTGTGTCAGGGGCTCCAAAACAATACCGCGCCCCAGTTCCTCCAGCGTCACCATGGCTTCGGTTGGGCCCATGCCCATTCCGCCGTGGTCTTCGCTGACATACAGGCCGGTCAGGCCCAGCTCAGACATCTCGCGGTAAGCGGCGCGGTCAAAGCCGCCGGCCGCCACGATGGCGCGGCGACGGTCAAAGTCGTAACCCTTGTCGACCCATTTGCGCACCGCGTCACGCAGTTGTTCTTGATCGTCTGAAAAATTGAAGTCCATGATTTATCCCAATACGGTTTGCGCAACGATGTTGCGTTGCACTTCGTTTGAACCACCATAAATCGTGGTCTTGCGCATGTTGAAGTAAGTGGACGCCAAAGGCGCGGTGTGTTGTGTGAAGTCGCCTTGGTAGCCTGCTTCCATCGCCTCTTCAATGAAGGGCACACTCGCAGGGCCTGCGGCCAACATCATGAGTTCGCTGTAGCGCTGTTGAATTTCGCTGCCTGTGATTTTCAACAAACCCGCAATGTCGAGTGTTTGCTTGCCCGATTTTTCGGCGGACAACACGCGCAACACCAACATCTCGAGCGCCACCACATCGACTTCGAGTTTGGCAATTTCGTCTCTGAAGCGCAGGGCCTCGGCGCCACCGGTGGCGGGGTCGTACACGCCTTCTGCTTTGGCGATGCGTTTCAAGCGTTCGAGTTCGCGTTTGGCGCGGTTCACATCGGCGATGTTGGTGCGCTCGTGTGCCAACAAATGTTTGGCGTAAGTCCAACCTTTGTTTTCTTCGCCAATCAAATTCTCAGCAGGTACTTCGACATTGTCGAACCACACTTCGTTGACTTCGCATTCACCATCGAGCAACTTGATGGGGCGCACCGTCACGCCGGGTGACTTCATGTCGATCAACAAAAACGAAATGCCAGTTTGTGGCTTTCCTTCGTTGCTGGTGCGCACCAAGCAAAAAATCCATTCACCGTATTGACCCAAGGTGGTCCATGTTTTTTGGCCATTGACAATGTATTTGTTGCCCACGCGTTCAGCGCGCGTTTTGACCGATGCCAAATCAGAACCCGAGCCAGGCTCGCTGTAGCCTTGGCTCCACCAGACCTCGCCACTGGCAATGCCAGGCAAGAAGCGTTGTTGTTGTTCGGCGTTGCCAAACGCCATGATGACAGGCGCCACCATGACAGGTCCAAACGGCACGATGCGTGGTGCACCTGCCAAAGCGCATTCTTCTTCAAACAAATGTTTTTGCACAGCAGTCCAACCGGGGCCACCAAATTGGGTGGGCCAACCGTAGCCAAGCCAATTTTTCTTGCCCAAAATTTGGGCCCAACGCTGCATGTCATCACGCGTCAAGCGCAAGGCGTTGTGCACTTTGTGCGAAATATCTTTCGGCAAATTGGCGTGCACCCAGGCACGTATCTCTTGACGAAATGCTTCTTCTTCGGGGGTAAAAGCCAGATCCATGAAATTCCCTTTTCGTTCAACTCTGCGTTTTTAGCACGATCGTGCGTTTTTTCTTGTCGGTGGGGTGACAAATACGGGCAAACCCCTG
>JBEGTA010000218.1:0-7238 GCA_041179665.1 Pseudomonadota bacterium | reverse complement strand
CATCTTGGGACAAGAAAACCTGTCCGGCTCGGCCCAAGGCCGTGCCTTGTCGGGCACTGTACTGATGGGGCATGTGCCCGTCGGCCATCAACCATTGAGCCAGTGAAGCGTTCAGGCTGCCGGTCACGGGGTCTTCCGCCACGCCCACGGGGGAGGCAAAAGCACGCACTTCCAACTCGGTCGGGTCGGGAGCCGTTGAAGCCGATTGAACAAAAGCACGCGCCTCGCGGTTGGCGCGTCGTATCAGGGCGTCAGGGCGGCGCTCTCGTTTGGCTGCCACACCCACTTTGGTGTTGAGGCGCTTGAGCGCGGCGTGGTCTGGGTCCAGTGCCAACAGGCGATCCACCGATTCGATGAGCAAACCCAGCCAATGCGGGCCGTTGAGCAAGTCTTGTGAAGCAACGACTTCATCGGCGTGCAAACCCAAAGCGGTCAAAACTTCTTCCAGCAAGGCGGGTTCAGGCCGCTGGCGCTGCAAGGGGGGTGCAGCAAACGACCAGCGGTCGCCCTGTTTTTTGAGAGTGACCAAACCCACCCCGCATTCCTGCACTAACTGACCAGGTTGTCGGGGTTGCCCGCCCGCGCTCAACCAAGCATGTGCGCTGCCCAATGTAGGGTGGCCTGCGAATGGCAGCTCAGCACCGGGTGTGAAAATGCGCACCCGGTAATCAGCCCCAGCCTGTGCGCCTTCTGCAGTGGGGGGCAACAAGAAAGTGGTTTCGCTGAGGTGTGTCCAACTGGCAAACGCCTGCATTTGTGCGTCGCTTAATCCGTCACCGTCCAGCACCACGGCCAAGGGGTTGCCAAGAAGTGGTGTATCGGTGAACACATCGACTTGCTGGAAGGGGCGTTTTTTCATGTCGGGTGATCGATCAGATCAAAGAGATTCTCGAATGGCCGCGGCCAGCGCCGCCATGCCTTGGTTAATTTGGTCCACGGTGGCCGTGACAAAGGACAAGCGCAGCGTGCTGGCATTGGCGTTTTGCGCATAAAAGGCCGAACCGGGCACAAAGGCCACGCCTTTCTTGACTGCTTTGTCCAGCAGCGGAATGGCTTGCATGCCTTGAGGCAGTTGCACCCACAAAAACATACCGCCAGCGGGCCGGTTCCAAGTCAGGCCTAAGCCCGCCATTTCTTTGTCCAGGGCAGCGAGCATGGCTTCGCATTGTTGTTTGTACAGGGCGCGAATGGTGGGCACATGGCGCTCGATGAAGCCGTCTTTCAGTACTTCGGCCACCACCCGTTGGTTGAAGCTGGGCGTGTGCAGGTCGGCAGCTTGTTTGGCTTGCAGCAGTTTGGGGTAAAGCGCTTTGGGGGCAACCAAGTAACCCAAGCGCAAACCTGGCGCCAAAATCTTCGAAAAAGAGCCCAAATACACGCTGCCGTCAGGGTGGCGCGAGCTCAGCGATGGCGCCGGCGGGGCGTCAAACCACAAGTCACCATAAGGGTTGTCTTCGATGATCGGCAGGCCGGTATCAGCGGCCACTTCGGCCACGGCTGCACGCCGCTCTTCGGTCATGGTGCGGCCCGTGGGATTTTGGAAGTTAGGCAACAGGTAAACAAAGCGGGCTTTGTCGGCGCCAGTGCCGACTTTGCTTTTGAGGTCGATGGCATCCACGCCGTGCACGTCACTGTTCACGCTCACCACCGTGGGCTCCATCGGGGTGAAGGCTTGCAGTGCGCCCAAGTAAGTGGGCGTCTCGACCAAGATGCGGCTGCCTGCATCGATCAGAATTTTGGCGACCAAGTCCAAGCCTTGTTGGCTGCCGGTGGTGATCAGCACTTGGTCGGGGCTGATGTTCATGCCTTGTTTGAGCAGGTCTTGTGCCACCCACTCACGCAATGGGGCGTAGCCCTCGCTGGCGGCGTATTGCAAGGCGGCTTTGCCATCTTGGCTGAGCACGCGCTCGCTGGCTTCGCGCATGGCGTCGATTGGGAAAGTCAGGGGTGAGGGCAAGCCCCCGGCAAAGCTGATGATGCCCGGCAGTTCTGTGACTTTCAGGATTTCTCGGATCACCGAAGGGTTCATTTTTTCTGCACGCTGTGCCAAGTTCCAGATCATGGGTTGTTCCTTGGGATCAGATTCAGGATGACGTGGGAGGGCTGGCCATGCGCCGTCCCATGAAGACGGTCAGCACGACGAGCAGCGCAAAACCCAATGCCATCGCATCCAGAGATTCTCCCAGCAAAGGGATGGCCGCCAAGATCGAAATAAAGGGTTGCAATAACTGGATTTGGCTCACGCGCAAAGGTCCACCCAGCGAGAGCCCACGAAACCAAGCGAAAAATCCTGCCCACATCGAGAACACGCCGACATACACCAAGGCCAACCACGAGGTGGTGCCAATCGGTTGTTCGGGCCAAGTGAGCCAGGCGCCCGGCAAAGTGATGGGCAAAGCCATAACGCACACCCAACTGATCACTTTTTCAGCCCCCATGCTGGCGGTGATTTGCGCACCTGCCACATAGCCCAATGAAGCTGCGACAACCGCACCCAACAACAGGCTGTCGGCCCAGCTGAGGCCAAAGCCGTGCCCCATTTGCGCTGCTCGCAGCAAGCTGTAGCAGGCCACCAAAGCGCTGCCCAGCGCTGCAAATACCCAGAAACCCAAGCGAGCCCGTTGGTGCATGAGCCACGCTGCAGCGGCCGCCGTGGCCAGCGGCAACAGTGCCGTGACCACCGCGGCATGGCTGGCCGTGACATGCCGCAATGCCCAACCCAGCAGCAATGGATAACCCACCACATTGCCAATCAGAGACAGCGTCAAGGGGCCGCGTTGGCTGGGCTGCGGCCAAGGTGCGCGCACTGCCATCAGGTAAACAGCCGACAACAAGCCCGCGATGGCGGCACGACCGAATGTGACAAACCAGGGTGAAAGTTGCGGGGCTTCGGCTGAGCCTGTGGCTAACCGGGTCATGGGCAAAGTCAGGGCAAAAATCACCACGCCCAACAAACCCAGCCAAAGGCCCAGTTGTTCCTGGTTCCACAAATCTTGCGATGGGCTTTTCATGGCTTGGATGTCCACTGGCTTCAAACCGCGCTTTGGCGCAAACCATCCAGCAACCACAGTACGGTTGCGATCAGCGCCACAGCCATGCAGCGGTTGAACATTAGCAAACGCCGGCCATGTGAAAGCCAATGGCGCAACATCGATCCGGCCAAGGCATAGGTCAGGTTGCTGACAAATCCATACCCCACCATGATCGGCAACAGGATCAGTGTGCGCACGGTGGCGTCATCCCGGCCAGCGACCCAGCCTGCCACGATGGCCAGCGCCAACATCCAAGCCTTGATGTTGAGAAATTGCAACCCCACGCCTTGAACAAAGCCCACTTGCAATTTGCTACTGTCGGCTTGTTGCAAGCTGCCGCTGCGCCATAAGCGCGAGGCCAACCACAGCAAATAAGCATTGCCCAACACCACGATGGCCCAGCGCAATGGTGGCCAAGCCACCACCAGTCCGCCCAAACCTGTGGCGCACAAGGTGAACAAGATGCCCCAACCCACGGGCACGGCCACCACAAAGCGCATGGCGTGTTTCAGACCATGGTTGGCCGCCATCGCTGTCGATAAGGTGGTGTTCGGGCCGGGCGTGAAACTGCTCACAGTGGCAAGCACCAGCAGAGCGCTGATTTCAGAAGAGGTCATACTTTTGACTTTAAAGCGGGTGTGAGTACAGTATGTATACAGTTTTCTGGTTCATTTCAAAAACTGTACTGCTTCTATCAGCGACACACAACACAGTCTCAAACCGATGCCATCACTCAGCCGAGAATCCGGCCAGACCCTTGCAGAGCAACTGGCTCAGCGTTTTGTGGCCCGCATGCGTGACCAACTGCTGGTCTCGGGCGCGCGGCTGCCTTCGGTGCGGCAATGTGCCCACATGCATGGCGTCAGCGCTTCAACGGTCGTGGCAGCCTACGACTGGTTGGTGGCGCAGGGCTGGGTTGAGGCGCGGCCCAACCGCGGATTTTTTGTGCGCGATCGGGCGCAACGCAGCACGGCCGCGGCCATGGTCACGGCCACCCGGGCGAGCGGCATGGCGGTGAACCCACCCCCGGTGAATGCCGCCAGCCTCATTCGCGGCATGTTCCACCAACCCAGTGCCGTGCCCCAGCCCAGCATGGGGGTGTTCCCTTCGGATTGGTTGGACGCCGACTTTTTGGCCAACACTTTGCGCAAGGTCGTCACAAGTCCAGCTCTTCGAGAGTCGTCTTTGCGCTATGGCGAGCCCCAAGGTGATAGCGGTTTGCGGGAGGTGCTGTCGGCCAAGTTGGCCGATATGGGACTGCATGCAGCGCCGCAGCAATTGATCACCACGGTGGGGGCCACCCATGCGCTGGACATCATCAGCCGCACTTTGCTGCGGCCGGGCGATTGCGTGATGGTGGAGGAGCCGGGTTGGGCCATCGAATTTGCCCGGTTACAAAACTTGGGCGTCCGCATCTTGCCGGTTCCGCGACTTGAAACAGGGCCTGATCTGGAGGTGGTGGCGCGTTATGCGCAGTTGCACGCGCCCAAGCTGATGGTCAGTGTGTCGGTCTTGCACAACCCCACGGGTTACGGCCTTTCTTTGCCGTGCGCGCACCAGTTGGTCAACCTGTCACACCGCCACAATTTTTTCATCGTGGAAGACGACACTTACGGCCACATGGCGCCCACGCACGCGGTGCGTTTGTCGGTGCTCGATGGCTTGCAAAAAACCATTTACGTCAGCGGTTACGCCAAGGTGCTGGCACCCAGCTGGCGGGTGGGCTACCTGGCTGCACCGGCCGAGTTGCTGGATCTTTTTTTGGACACCAAACTCTTGTCCACACTCACGACCCCCGTGCTGTTTGAAAAAGCGCTCGCGCTGTGCCTAGAGCAGGGGGCGATTCGTCGACACACCGAGCGCTTATCGCAATTGCTCGATGCCGCCCGTAGCCGAAGTGTCAAATTGGCTTTGAACTACGGGTGCCAGTTTGTGGCGCCGCCGCAAGGCTTGTTTGGTTGGGTCGATGTGGGCGTGGACACCGATGCCTTGGCTTTGCGCATGCACGATGCGGGTTATCTGTTGGCACCGGGCTCACTGTTTCATGCCGACCGCAGACCCGGCACCTTGATGCGCGTGAATTTCGCAAGCACACAAGATGACAAGTTTTGGCGCGACTTGGCCAAGACGCGGGCAGAGCTCTTGTCGCGTTGAGAGGGTTGGCAACAGTGAGCGGTTCGACAAAACTCAGCGGTTCGACAACACTTCCCAGCGCTCCATGGCAGCCAACAACAATTCATCAATTTCGGTATCGCGTCTGAAGAGTTGTTGCGCCAGTCCAGGGTCGCGTTGGTAAATACTGCTATCGGCCAATTGCGCGCGTGTGGCGGTTTGTTCTTTTTCCAGTGATTCGATTTTCTCTGGCAACTCGGCCAATTCACGTTGCTCTTTGTAGCTGAGCTTGCTGCGTACGGGCTGGGTTGCCGTAGGTGCTGCGGGCGCATCTTGGGTGTTGGCGGTGGTGGGCGGACTGGCCTCGCGCGGGGTGTTTTGTGCACGAATGGCTTGCGCACGTTTGGATTGGACCAGCCAATCTTGAACAGAACCCTCGTATTCACGCCAGAAGCCCGGTTGATCAGGCGCACTTTCGCAGGCAATGATGCCGGTGACCACGTTGTCCATGAAGGCGCGGTCATGGCTGACCAAAAAGACGGTTCCTTCGTAGGTTTGCAGCAATTCTTCCAGCAATTCCAAGGTCTCAATGTCTAAATCGTTGGTGGGTTCGTCCAGCACCAAAACGTTGGCTGGGCGTGCAAATAACCGAGCCAACAGCAGGCGGTTGCGCTCACCGCCAGACAGCGATCGCACGGGTGATGTGCCGCGTGCGGGGGAGAACAAAAAGTCCCCCAAGTAGCTCTTGACGTGCTGTCGCTTGTTGCCAATTTCGATCCACTCACTGCCGGGGCTGATGAAGTCTTCCAATGTGGCGTCCAAGTCCAAGGCATCGCGCATTTGGTCAAAATAGGCCACTTCCAATTTGGTGCCTCGCCGCACCTCCCCGCTGTCGGCTTCGAGCTCGCCCAAAATCAATTTGAGCAAGGTTGTTTTGCCGGCGCCATTGGGGCCCAGCAGTCCAATTTTGTCGCCACGCAACAGGGTGCCGGTGAACTTTTGAATCACCGTGCGCACCGAGCCGTCAGGTTGCGTGAAACTCTTGCTCACATCCGTCAACTCAGCCACCAGCTTGCCGCTGGGCACGCCAGACGCCACCTCCATGCGCACGTTGCCTACTTTTTCGCGACGCGCAGCGCGCTCCGTGCGCAGATTCTGCAAGCGTGTGATCCGGCTTTGACTGCGGGTTCGGCGGGCCTCTACGCCTTTGCGAATCCAAATTTCCTCTTGGGCCAGCAATTTATCGGCCTTGGCTTGAATCACGGCTTCTTGTGCGAGTTGTTCTTCTTTTTGAATTTGGTACTGCGCGAAATTGCCCGGGTATGGGCGTAGCTTGCCGCGGTCCAGCTCCACGATGCGAGTTGCAATGCGGTCTAGAAAAGCGCGGTCGTGCGTGATGGCAATGACGCTGCCTTTGAAGTCGATCAACAGATCTTCCAGCCAAGTAATCGCATTCAAATCGAGGTGGTTGGTCGGCTCGTCCAGCAGCAGCACATCTGGGCGCGTGACCAATGCTTGCGCGAGCGCGACGCGTTTGCGCATGCCGCCAGAAAGAGATTGCACCACTGCGCCGGGATCCAGCTGCAGTCGTTGCAAAGTTTCGTCCAGCCGTTGCTCCCAACCCCAGCCCTCTCTGGATTCAATCAGACCTTGCAGCGTATCCAGATCGCCGCGGCTGTGGGTGTAATCGTCAATCCATTGCATGACATCAGATAAGCCTTCGCGGACAGACTCGAAAATCGTGTGCTCTGGCAGCAGCAATGGCTCTTGGGCTACATAGGCAATGCGCACACCTTGCTGCACATGCAGCGAGCCATCGTCGGGTCGTTCCATGCCTGCCAAAATTTTTAGCAAGGATGATTTGCCTGTGCCGTTGCGGCCAATCAAGCCAATGCGCTCGGAGGCCTCCAAAGAGAAGTCCGCATGATCAAGAAGTGCGACATGACCAAATGCCAGAGACGCGTTCAGTAGTGTGAGTAAAGCCATTGGCCCATTATCCGGGCGAGCCGCGTCAATTCTTTGGCGATCCCCCAAATACTTCGGAAGATGGAAAAACGTGTGCAATAATTGAAGGCTTCGCTGAACAAAAGTGAG
>JBEGTA010000217.1:0-4305 GCA_041179665.1 Pseudomonadota bacterium | reverse complement strand
AAGACGGCGTGGCGGTCTTGGTGGTGACCTCGGGGGACCGCCGGGTGGATGAAAAAAAGGTCTCTGCTTTGGTTGGAAAAATCGGCCGTGCCGATGCCGATTTTGTGAAAGCCCAAACGGGTTTCAGCATCGGCGGCGTCTCGCCTGTGGCGCATCTGCATCCGCCCGTCACCTTGCTTGACAAAGACCTTTGGCGTTTTGAAGACATATGGGCGGCCGCGGGGCACCCGCATGGTGTGTTTCGCTTGCATCCCGAAGACCTGAAACGACTCACCGCAGCGCCTGTCGCCGAGGTGGTGCAAACCCATCAAGAGGGGATATTGTGAGTGAGCATTACTGGAAAAAACTGAGCGAGCGTGCCACGCAGGTCTTGGCCGCGCCCCAACCACCCGAGCCCCACTCGGTGCCCTCGCCGTGCGTTTCTTTGTGCTTGATGCACCCCAGCGCCGGCTGGTGCGACGGCTGTTTGCGCACCTTGCCAGAAATCGGTGCATGGAGCCGCGCGACCGACAGCGAAAAATGGCAAGTGTGGGCCCAAATCCCAGAGCGTTTAAAACAGCGCCGTGCGCTTGAGTCGTGACGCCGCAACACTGCGCCCCCGCCATGAAAACCATTTATTTCTATCTGGACTTCATCTCGCCCTACGCCTGGCTGGCCTTTGATGCCTTGCCCAAAGCCTTGCAGGGACTCAGTTACCAGGTGGTGCACAAGCCGGTGGTGTTTGGCGCCATGCTGCAGCAGATTGGGCAACTCGGGCCGGCCGAAATTCCCGCCAAACGCGACTGGACTTACCGCCAAGTGCAATGGCAGGCGCGCGCGCAAGGCACCGCTTTGCAATTGCCCGCCAGCCACCCCTTCAACTCATTGGCTTTGCTGCGCTTGGCCACGGCGATGGACCCGGCGGGAGAGCCCAACCGCTATGTCTGCGACACCCTTTTTCGGCATGTCTGGTGTACCGGGCAAGAGGCGGCCGATGCCGACCGCTTGGCGGCATTGACTACGCAACTGGCGCCCACGATGGATGTGGCCGACCCCCAAGTCAAGCAAATGCTAAAGCAGCACACCGACGAGGCGTTGGCGCTGAATGTGTTTGGCGTGCCCAGTTTTGTGGTCGACGACCAGGTGTTCTGGGGCAACGACGCCTTGCCCATGTTGCGGGCTTATTTGTCGGGCGACCCGTGGTTTCAGTCGGGCGAATGGACCGAGGTGGGCCAACTGCCTGTGGGGGTCAGGCGCAAGGGGTGAGTGCCGTCTCCCCATTTGATGTTCGTCAAGACCCGCAGCGCATTGAACTGCCATCATGGCAGTGGAGAACCCATGAAACTGGCCCTGATTTCTGACATCCATGCCAACCGGCAAGCGCTACAAGCTTGCCTTGCCCATGCGCGTCAGCAAGGGGTGGACCAATTGGCTTTCTTGGGCGACTTGGTGGGCTATGGCGCCGACCCCGTGGCGGTGCTGGACGAGGTCATGAATTGTGCGGCCCAGGGCGCTTGGGTGCTGTTGGGTAACCACGATGAAATGGCGCTCTCGCCGCCGTCCAGCCAGGGCGCAGACGCCTCTGTGGGCTCGCAAAGTGCACAGTGGACACACGACCAGCTGAATGCTTCGCATCGCGCATTTCTGGCGAAGTTGCCGCTAACATGGTCGCATGAAGGGCTGCTGCTGGTGCATGCCAGTGCCGACCAACCGGCCACGTGGCGTTATGTCGATGGTGAGGGCGCCGCAGGACGTTGCTTGGATCAGGCACTGGCACAGCAACAAGGCCCGCATGTGTTGGTCGGGCATGTGCACCACCAAACGCTGTATTACCGCGGCACGGGGCGCCAGTTGATGCGTTTTGAACCGACACCCGGCACCCCTGTCCCCATTCCCTTGCACCGACCGATGGTGGGTTGCGTGGGTTCATGTGGGCAGCCCCGCGATGGCGATCCCCGCGCCATGTATGCCGTGGTGGACCGCACGCGGCAGAAGATGACATTTCATCGGGTGCCTTACAACCATGCTGAAGCGGCGGCAGCGATTCGGCAGGCGAACTTGCCAGAGTATTTTGCGCAGAGATTGGAGCGTGGACGTTGAAGCTCTTAAACCCCGGTCACTTGATTGATGGTTTTGAAATAGAGGCCTGTTTGCATGCGGGCGGTATGGCCCACATTTACCAAGTGGATTATGCCCCTTCAGAAGACGGCACCCGGCGCGCCGCCGAGTTCCCGATGGCCATGAAAATCCCGCGCATGACGGCATCGGATGGGGCTGAAAACATTGTCAGCTTTGAAATCGAGCTGCAGATCTTGTCCGAACTCAAAGGTCCACATGTGCCACGTTTTGTGGCGGCTGGCGATTTGGCCAGAGTGCCCTATTTGGTGATGGAGTATGTGAAGGGGCAAACGCTGCAGCACATCATGGACAAGTCCGGGGCTTTGTCCGTGACCGAGATCGCCACCTTGGGGGCTGCCATTGCCCGTGCGGTGCACAGCTTGCATCAGCAAAACGTGTGTCACCTCGACTTGAAGCCCGCCAATATTTTGATCCGACCCGATGGCACTGCGGTCCTGCTGGATTTTGGCTTGTCGTGCCATGCACACCATCCCGATTTGTTGGCCGAAGAGTTGCGCAAAGCCGTCGGCTCACCCGTATGGATTTCGCCCGAGCAAGTGGTCGGGGTGCGTGGCGATCCGCGCAGTGACATTTTTGCGATGGGGGTGATGCTTTACGAGATGGTCACACAAGCCTTGCCCTTTGGTCAACCGGTGACTGCGGCGGGCATGCGCCAGCGTTTGTGGATGGACCCTCCGCCACCCCGTCAACATCGGCCAGAAGTGCCGGCGTGGCTACAAGAAATCATCTTGCGCTGTTTAGAGCCGGTGGCCGCAGATCGATATCCATCCGCCTCGCATTTGGCATTTGATTTGACCCACCCGGACCAAGTCAAAGTCACCGCTCGCGGGCAGCAAACGCAGGGCACGGGTTTTTGGACGCACTTCAAGCGCTGGCTTCGCGCCAGTGGCATGGCCTACCAGCCCAGTCCCTTGCCGGCCCAGCAAATTGAGCAAGTGCCCATCGTCATGGTGGCGGTGCCGCACCATGAGGTCAGCGACGCCACTTTGTATTCACTGCGTGAGGCGGTGGCGCGTTCGCTGGGCATTCGTCCGGGCGCGCGACTGGCTTGTGTGACCGTGATCTCTCCAGGGCTGACCAGCAGCACCGATGTTGAAAAAGGCGAAACCCAAGTGCATCGCTGGCATTTGAGTCGCTTGCAACAGTGGGCACAACCGCTCGATTTGGGCGGTCACCAAACCTCGTTTCATGTGCTCGAGTCCGGCGATGTGGCCGACGCTTTGTTGCGTTATGCCGAGGGCAATCAGGTGAACATGCTGATCATGGGCGCCGCCACCCATGGCTTGCAATTGCAACGCGTGTTGGCCACCGTGCCGATCAAGGTCGCCATGCAGGCCCCTTGCACCGTGATCTTGGTGAAGCAAAGCCTGCCCTTTGAACGACTGGTTGGACTGGCTGAAACAGCAGAGTGAGCTGCTGGCAGACCCGCGCCACTGGGCAGCGCCTTTCCTGAAGCGCCCAATAAAAAACCCGATCGCGGGTGCGATCGGGTTGGGGTGTTGAGAGGTCTCAGCTTCTGGGGTTCAAGGGAATCCCCTTGAACCCAGAGAGACAGAATATCTCTTAGTGCGCAGCCGTTCCTTGAGAAGTCGTGCCGTCAAAGCTGGGGAAGCGGACGTTCTCCACCAACTCTTGCACTTCTTTCTCAGGCTCTTTGGTCAGCAGCGACACGATGATGATCACCGCAAAGCCGAGGGGCACACCAAAGATACCGGCCGAGATGGGGGCAATGTCCCACCAGGTGTTGGCTTTCAGGATCTCAGGGGTCAACGAGCCGTTGTGGAACAAGCCGTACATCCAAGGATGGGTCTTGACCATGTAGTAGAACGAGATGCCCAAGCCGGCCAGCATGCCCAGCGAAGCGCCCCATTTGTTGGCACGCTTCCAGAAGATGCCCAGGGTCAACGCAGGGAAGAAGGCGGCTGCTGCAAACGAGAACGCTGCAGACACGAGGAACAAAATGTCCGCCATGCGCAACGCCGCCACGTAGGCTGCAGCCAAAGCCACGACCACCAGGATGGACTTGGAAATCGCCACACGGCGAGTGGCAGAAGCGTTGGGATCCACTACCTTGTAGTACACGTCGTGTGACAAGGCGTTGGCGATGGTGAGCAGCAAGCCATCCGCTGTGGACAAAGCCGCAGCCAAACCACCCGCAGCCACCAGCCCGGAGATTACAAATGGCAA
>JBEGTA010000216.1:0-2554 GCA_041179665.1 Pseudomonadota bacterium | reverse complement strand
GCGCAGAGCGCTTGGCCGATGGCGTGGGCATGTTGGCCGAGCAAGCCGCTGAGGCCTTTGCTTGGTGGCGCGGTGTGCGCCCAGACACTGCCGCGGTGATTCAAAAACTGAACGTGCCCTTGGTTTAACACCGCCTCGGCCTTCACGCCAAAAAGTGGGCGCGGTCCATCAGCTTAATCTCTGAGGCCAGCTGGGGTGTGAAATCCATCTGGTCCAGCACATCGCGTTGCAAGTCAATGCCTGGCGCGATCTCGAACAACTCGACCCCATTGGGGGTGAGCCTGAAGCTGGCGCGCTCGGTGAGGTACAGCACCTCTTGTTGACGCACCCGGCCTTGCGGTCCTGAGAATGTGATTTGGTCGACTTTTTTGACCAGCTTTTTGACGGCGCCTTGCGCCACCACACGCATCTGGCCATCGCCTGTGGCCAAGTTGACGCCTTTGGCCGCCAAGGTGCCGCAGAAGACCACTTTCTTGGCGTTTTGGGCAATGTCAATGAAGCCACCGGGGCCCACGGTGACGCCTCCCAAGCGCGAGACATTGACGCTGCCTTCTTCGTCAAACTCGCCAAAACCCAAGAAAGCAATGTCCAAACCACCGCCGCCATAAAAGTCGAATTGCGTGGCCGCATCCAACATGGCACTGGCATTACGGGCATAGCCAAACAACACGCCATCCATCAAAGTGCCGCCATAGGTGCCGTGTTCAATGGTTTGGTAAATCCGATGTTGTTCATCGCGGGCGGCAATCAACTTGGCCACCGCATCGGGCACGCCGACGCCGTAATTGATGATGGGCCGAGCTTGTCCGGTGTTGAACAACTCCAGATAGGCCCGTCTTGCGACGGCCTGGCGTTCGCTGAACGCCTCTTGGCTGGCCGCCACTTCGCGGGCGCGGTCCTCGGCTTCGCTCTGGGCCCGGGCTTCGCCCGTGAGCTCGCCGCTGAAAGCCGGATCAAACGGAATGGCGTAGCTGGTGGATTGGTTGGGGTCGACCACAATCGCGTCCACCCACGCTGCCGGAATGCGCACCTCGCGTGCTTTGAGTGCGCCTTTGGGCAAGCGTTCTTTGACTTGCACGATCACTTTGCCACCGCTGTTGCACGCCGCCAGGGCCAAGGATTGCGCGTCCAAATTGGCAGCTTCGTGCTCAAAGCTGATGTTGCCGTCTTCATCGGCCGCACTCGCCCGCACCAGCGCCACATGGATGGGAAACGGTTTGTAGCGCAGGTATTCCTGACCGTCGATGTGCATGACTTCAGCCAAATCGTCTTGCGCTGCTGCGTTCATGCGCCCTCCGCCATGGCGGGGATCGCACACCGTGCCCAAGCCCACATGGCTGATCAGGCCGGGCCGTCCCGCGCCTATCTCGCGCATGAGTTGACTCGAGACACCGCCGGGCAAGATGTAGGCCTCGATCTTGTTGGACAGCGCCAGTTGCTGCATGGCTGGCGACCACACCCAGTGGCCGCCGATCACCCGTTTGACCAAGCCTTCATGGGCAAAGCAATTCATGCCTTTGGTTTTTTTGTCACCGATGCCCAGCGCGTGCATGAGGGTCAGGTTGCGCGGGCGCTGTGTTTCTAAAAACCGCTGCTGTACCGCTTCAAACAAGTGGGTCGCCTCCATCAGGCCGCCACCGCCGCCCATCAGGCCCACGGTGTCGCCGTCTTGGATCAGTTGTGCCGCTTGGGCCGCGCTCATGAATTTGCTGTGCATGGAGGGTCTCGTCGAATTCAAGGGATGCAGCGGCGGGTCAGCGGTTCACGTCAAACAACGCAGCGCCTTTTTTGAGGGCGCTTTTGGCGATCACGCCTCGGTGAATTTCACTCGTGCCGTCGTAGATACGGTAAATGCGGGCATCGCGGTAGTAACGCTCAATGGGCAACTCTTTGCAAAAGCCCATGCCGCCATAGACCTGCACCGCGCGGTCGACCACCCGGCCCAAAGTTTCAGCGGCGTGCACTTTCACCATGGCAATGTGTTCGCGTGCATCGAGGCCTTGGTCCAGCATCCAAGCAGCGTGGTAGACCATCCAGCGGGCAGCGTTGATCTCGATCACGCTGTCGGCCAGCATCTGTTGCACCATTTGAAAGTTACCGATGGGGGTGTTGAACTGCTGGCGCTCTTGGGCCCAATGGAGCATCAGTTCGCAGACATGGCTGGCCTTGCCCACCGCGCGGGCACCCACTTGGGCCAGCCGCACCACATTGAGTGCGCTCATGGCCAGCTTGAAGCCTTGACCGACTTCGCCCAGCAGGGCTGCATTCTCCAGGGGCACTTGGTCAAAGAAAAGTTCCAAGTGCGGGGTGCCGCGCAGGCCCATCATTTTTTGGTCTTTGCCGACGGTGAATCCGGGTAGCCCTTTGTCCACCATGAACATCGAAATTTCTTTCTCGCCAGTTTTGGCTGAGACCAGAAAAAAGTCGCTCCATTCGCCATCGCTGATGAAGTGTTTGCTGCCACTCAAGACCCAGCCGGTGTCGGTTTTTTTGGCATGGGTTTTGATGCCGGCCGCGTCTGAGCCTGCGCCCGACTCGGTGATGGTGATGGCGC
>JBEGTA010000215.1:0-6692 GCA_041179665.1 Pseudomonadota bacterium | reverse complement strand
TTTTCGAACGAACAGGCCATTTCGCACTGCAAACAGCCCGTGCATTTGTCTGGATTGATGTGCAAGATCTTTTGCATCGATGACTCCCAGTTGGATCTATGAAAGGAATTTCCTATGAAATTATTTTCATAGGAAACCGCATCCAACAAAGGTGCTACAGATCAGGATTAACCCTAGCAATCTACGTGTTTTTGGGGAGTCAGTGAGCGGCGTTGACAGTTCGGTACAAATCACTGGCACGCGTCAAATGATCGGTCATCGCTTGCACGGCAGCGGCCACATCATGTGCGGCAATGGCATCGATGATGCGTTGATGTTCTGAGAGGGTGAGCGCTTCAGCGCCTGGCGCCCGCACGATCGATTGGTAATAAGAAGAAGCCCAATCAAACAGAGCTTCAACAATGGCCGGATAAATCGGATTGCCGCTGATCCTAGCGATTTCTCGGTGAAAGTACATGTCTTGCTTCATGAACTGGTCAAGATTGACCATGGACGCACGGTGATCTTCTTGACGCGTTTGCAGCTGCGCGACGTCGTCGGGCGTGGCCCGCTCTGCCGCCAACTTGACCATGCCCACTTCTAAAAACAAACGCGCCTCTTTGAGGTGGTCCAAGGTTTCTGGCTGCATGCGCAACAAGTGACGTGCGCCACCCGCAATTTGATCAATCAGCAAGCGGGCCGTGGGTACCACCACCCGTGCACGCTCGCCGTGAGAGATCTCGACAATGCCAGAACGCGCCAACTCTTGCATGGCCTCGCGCACCGCCACGCGGCCGACGCCATACAACTCCATCAATTCTCGCTCTGAGGGGAGTTGATCCCCGGGACCAATATCACCCGACTCAATGCGTCGCATGAGTCGCTCCAGCACATCTTGGTAAAGTTTTCTTCTTTGGATCGGTTCAGCAGTCATGATGTAAATCTAACACTAGGGAAATATCCCTGACCTCACCTGACCATAAAAACTGGGGCTCCCCATTTGCCCGCCCTTGAGAACCACCTGCAAGCCATCGCGCTTGGGATGATCTGACCACGCCCGACACAAAGGGGCGCCGGGGGCCATGCCCGCCTCAACCGTGAGCGCACGAATACCTAAGTGGCTGCCGACCGCGCCCGAACTGTCTCCCCCCGCCACCACAAAGCGACGCACCTCAGACTCATCCAAGATTCTGCGCATGACCTCGGCCAACACCTGCCCCACCTGCTCAGCCGCGTCGGCTTTACCCAGATGCGCTGCAGCAGCAAGCGCTTCAAAATTCAACACTGCAGGGTCATCTGGCCCCTCGGCTGAAAAAACCACGGGTGACACATCTTGCGCGATCGACTGCAGGGCACTGGTCACCAAACGGGTGATCTCATCATCAACGTGACGCGCATCCAAACACTTGGCGATGTCCAAACGCAAGGTGGCAAATCCATGGGCACGCGCCCACTGAATTTGTGCGCCGCTCATGGGTGAGCAGCTGCCACTGACCACAGCGATACATGGCACCGCTTGCGCAACAGGCAGGTGCGGCTTTTGGGGAAGTAAGCCTTGTGCCCGCCAATAAGCCGTCAAGGCGTATTGAAGCCCCGACGACGAGGCGCTGAACAGACCCTGACCTCGGTTTTGCCAAACCAAACGTCCAGCCTCGAGTTGGCTGGCCGCATCGGCTACATCGATCATCACCACCGGCTGATCATCCCCTTGCAGCGTGGTGCACTGGTTTTGTCCTTTTCCTTCGGCGAGATCTGACAGATCGATCAATTCAATGCGACGCTGAGTTTGCGCCTCCAAATGCAGGCGCAAGTCGCTCTCGGTCATGGGTGTGACGGGATGACGCGACATGGTGGGATGCCGATCGATTCGGTGTACCACTCCATGGGCCCCAGCAAACAAGTGCCCAAATATTTGAAATCGCTTCAACCGAGGCGCCCCCACCACCATCGGCGACCAACGCGCGCGTGTGGTGACAACCCCCAGGTCAAGGGCTTGACCAATCGAACCTATGCGTGGCGACGAATCGAAGGTTGAACACACCTTGTATTGCAAGATGGGGGCACCCAAGCGCTGCAAACTATCAAAGATGGCTGGCAAATGTTGCTGCATCCATTCGGGACTTTTCCCGCGCGACTGCCCTGCCACGCCAATACACCGCATGTGTTTGAAACGCACCAAGTCAGACGCTTGTGGGACCTCTAAAAAAAGAACTGTCTCGATGCCAGCCGCGGTGAATGCTTCCATCACATCCGTGGATCCGGTGAAATCATCCCCGTAATAAGTAAGCAACAGCCCCTCTGGCCAAACCGTAGCAATGTCTGTCATCAGATTCACCAAAAAGTCAACGCACGTGCAAGCGCTGGGCGGTCTTTGGCATAGCGAGCCAGATCCACACCTGCTTCTGCAGCCTCCCAGGCTTGACGCAAGGCAGTGACGCCTGCGGCGACGCCATCTGGGTGACCAAAAATGCCGCCGCCAGCCGTACAAATCAAATCTGAATTGCCCAACGCGGCATAGGTGTCGTGGGCCTGTAAACCTGTTTGTGCCGAACTGAACACGGGCACAGCACACATAGGCGCGTCGTGAAAGAGGGGTTGAATGACGGCACGCGCCGCGGCAATCACGGTGTCGTCAGACTCGCTGAATTTGTTGCGCAAGCCATTGACATGTAAATGGTCAACGCCCACCAATCGCCAAATTTTTTGCCATGCTGCAAAGTCCCAACCTAGCGCAGGACTGCGACTCAGGTAGCCCCAACCCGCGCGGTGGGCATGAATAGGTAACTGGCTGTGTCGGCGAAATTCAGTCAGACCTGTCAGGCCGACCGAGTTCAGACACACCATCACACATGAGCCGTGGTGCTGTAAGACGAAGTCATGGCGACGCTTCATTTGGTCGAGCTCACCTGTGATGTTGAAGGCCACCATCACCTGACGCCCCAATTTTTGCGTGGCCTCGTTGACCACACGCATCACGGCTTGCACGCGCTCTTCAAAGGGGCAATACGTGCCATCGGCCTGGAGCTCGTCATCTTTGATGAAATCAATCTGACCATCCACCAACATTTGTACCTGTGCAGCTGTTTCTTGCGCATTCAAACCCACACTGGGTTTGATGATGGTGCCGATCAGCGGCCCTTTCATGACACCGCTCAAGCGACGCGTGCCTGCCATGCCAAAAGCAGGTCCTAGGTAGGCCTTAGAGAATTCATCGGGCAGTTGAAGGTCGAGCAAACGCAAGCCCGACACTTGCGCCAGTTCAAACAAATTGCCTGCTACCGTGGCCATCAATGTAGGCAAACAAGGACCGGTGTTCTCAAGCGGCCAAGACATGGTCAACGCGCAACGCGCATAACGTTTGGAGAGCATGCCCCCAGGCAAGCTGGGCGCGTCAACAGTGTCAAGTACTTGCAAAGACTCCACGCGTGCGCCCGAACGCAGTTTCAAGGCAGGCGTCTCTGTGGCCAATTTCAAGAATGTACCGCTGGACTGCTCGCCCGCGATGACCTCGGCAGCTCGCATCGGGTCATCGCCTGTTTCTAGCCAGTAGCGTGCATGAATTCTGTTGGGCATGGTTTGGCTTTCAATGGGAGATCCCATGAAAAAAAGACGGCCTCATCGAATGAGCGCCGTCTTTTGTTGTGCGTTGTTATTTGTAGTCTTGAATTTTGCGAATATTGTCTGCGCCAAATTCTTTGGCGTAGTTGGCATAGGCAGGGCGCAACGCTTCACGGAATGCTGCGCTGTCGACTTTACGAACCACCGTCATGCCTTCTTTTTCCAATTGAGCAATGCCATTGGCTTCGTCATCATTGACTTTCTTGCGTTGTGCCACATTGGCTTTTTGAGCCGCTTCGTAGAACACTTTTTTATCTGCGTCGCTCAGCTTGTTCATCACGCGCGGCGAGGTCAAAAACAACGCGGGCGAGTAAACGTGCCCCGTCAAAGACAGGTGTTTTTGAACTTGTGAAAACTTGGACGACAAGATCACAGGAATTGGGTTTTCTTGACCATCCACAGTGCCTTGTTGCAAGGCACCAAAGACTTCAGGAAACGCCATGGGTGTAGGCTGAATACCAAAAGCGCGGTAGCCATCCATGTGCACCTTGTTTTCCATGGTGCGCATCTTTAAGCCCGAGGCATCCTCGGGCTTCACAATGGAGCGGCGGCTGTTGGTCATGTGACGGAACCCGTTTTCGGTCCAAGCCAACGCGACCAAACCTTTGGCGGGAAACTTGGTCAACAACTCTTGACCATGTGGACCATCAAAATATTTACGTGCATGGTCATAGTCACGGAACAAGAAGGGAATATCGACAATTTTGATTTCTGGCACAAAGTTGCCAACAGGTCCGGTCGATGTATCCACAATGTCCAGGGTGCCGAGTTGCACGGCCTCAATCATCTCGCGTTCGCCGCCCAATGAGCCGTTGGGAAACTGCTGGCACTTGTAGCGCCCTTGCGTGCCTTTTTCAATTTCATCGCACAACACCGTCGCGCCCACACCGTAATGGGATGTGCTCGATGGCGTGTAGCCAATTTTCAAAATCGTTTGCGCACTTGCGGAACCCAAAGCCAGCACAGAAATGCCAGCCAAAGCAACGAAACGCAGGGTCTTCTTCAATTTCATGATGTCTCCTCAGGTTGAACGACTTAACAATGGATCAGGTAATACGCTCGATGCTGTCTGCAATTTCTTGGTGATCAAAAATCTGCTTCCAGTCATCGCGCATCAAACGCGGCTTGCCAAACGTGATGGCTTTGTTACAGGCATCCGAGAACTGCCCGGGTATTTGCTTGAAAATCACGGCCGACAAAATCGTCATATGACCCAGCAAGAAATCGCGCGCGGCTTCTGCGGGCACTCCGCGTGACACCACTTCGTCCATGGCTTCACGCATGACATCGAGCAAGGTCGCACACACAGTTTCGGACAGGCCGGGCTCGAGCAACGCCATTTGCTCCACCGTCACACGGTAAGAACGCAAGATCGGTTGGTAAATGGTTTTCGCAATTTCTTCACCCAGATCAAAGGCTTCTTCTGGGCCTTGCATCAATGCACTCACAATGGATTGCGCCGCTGTGATGCCACCAAAGTAATCCGGTGCGCCGGCAGTATGTACCTCAGGGCTAAAAATGCTGGGGTGGCAAGGATGTGCCACAAAGTAGGTCAAATCGGGACGTTTGGGCAAATGGCCCGCAAACGGTGCTGCCGCATCCAAGGTCATCACCATGGTTCCGGCTTTGAGTTGTGGCGCAATCTCGGCAGCCAGCTTGCCAATCAGCGTGTCGGGGACTGCCAAGATCACCACGTCCACGTCCTTGAGTGCATCTGGCACCGCGCAGCAGGTAATACCCAGCTCATCTTTGAGGCGCTGACGCCCCACCTCGCCGACCTCGACATGGCGAACTTGGTAGGGTGAGCCCACCAAATTTTTGGATAGGCGTACGCCCATCTTGCCGCCAGCCCCAAATAATGCAATAGATGTCATTCCAAACTCCAGCGATAAACTGGTCTGATGGTATGACGAGTTAACCAAACAAAGGGATTGGGAGATACACCTAGTTTCAATCAGCCCGTCGGTCAGCGAAGTCGGCGACAGACCGCCGCCGTCACTTCCGTGCAACGCGCATTGCCACCTTGGTCTGCAGGAATCGCATCACCTTGCGCCAGCACGTCCTGCACCGCAGTGTCGATCCGGTCTGCTGCTTGCCACAAAGCTGCATCGTGGTGACGATCAGCCAACCAACGCAGCATCAATGCCCCCGATAGGATGGTGGCAATGGGGCTGGCAACGTCTTGTCCAGCAATGTCAGGGGCAGAACCATGCGCCCCTTGGAACAGTCCATGGTTGAGTCCCAACTCGGCCGAGGGTGCCACACCCAAGCCCCCCACGGTGGCAGCGCCGAGGTCGGAAATGATGTCGCCGAACATATTTTCAGCCACGATCACATCGTAAAAATCAGGCTTTTTGATCATGTGCACAGTGATCGCATCCGCATAGGCGTAATCAATCGCCACATCGCTGTAGGCTTGCGCCACCTCAGTGCAAATCGCACGGAAAAAGGCATAGCTTTTCAAAATATTGGCTTTGTCGCACACAGTCACACGGCGCTGACCATCTCGCGGTGAACCTTGGCGGCGTTGCGACAAATCAAAGGCAAACTTGGCCACCCGCTCTACCCCAACGCGGGTCATGACCAAGGTATCGGTTACCAGTTCATCACGCAAGTTCACACCTGCACCTCGGCTGGCATACAAACCCTCGGTGTTTTCGCGCACGATGACATAGTCGATCTGCCCCGCAGAAAAATCGACCAAGGGCGATTTGACGCCTTGCAACAAACGGATGGGCCGGACGTTGGCAAACAAATCCAGCCTGAAGCGAAGTTGCAAGTGCAGATCATTGCCCACCTCTGTACCGTCGGCATAAGTCACACCAGGCAATCCGGCTGCACCATGCAAAATGGCGTGCGCGCCCTGGCAAGCCTGGTAAGTCGCTTCGGGCAACACATGTCCTGTGCGCTGGTAATGCCCCGCACCGCCCGCCATGGGCATGATGTTGAGTACATCCGTTCCACAAGCCTCGCGCAACACCTGAACGGCTGACTGGCACACCTCGGCTCCAATGCCGTCACCATCGATCGTGACAATGTCGTAGCGCATAGGACTCCTTTGTAAAAGGTACTCAGCGCTTAGTGCGCTGGGCAAT
>JBEGTA010000214.1:0-4712 GCA_041179665.1 Pseudomonadota bacterium | reverse complement strand
ACGCCAGCCAGCGGCCGGCTTCGCTCACCTTGGAGCCGGGGGCCAAATGGTTGGGGCTTGAAATCAAGCAACACCGATCGACCGGAGAGAACACCGCTGAAGTGACCTTTGTGGCCCGATTCCGCGTCGGCGGCAAGGCGGTTCGTCAACACGAACGCAGCCGCTTTGTGCGCGAAGACGGGCACTGGTTTTACCTGGACGGCGACGTTCTTTGACGGCAGCTCTGCCCTTATGATGCGGGCATGAAATTTGAAGCCATCTTGTTTGACTGCGACGGTGTGTTGGTCGACAGCGAGTCCATCACCTGCGGTGTGTTGCGCGACATGTTCGAAGAACAAGGCTGGCGCATGACCCTCGCAGAATGCATGCAGCGGTTTGTCGGGCACACCGTCAAAAGTCAGCGTGAGACCATCGAGGCACACACCGGGCAGCCACTCACCGACGCGTGGTTGCAGCAATTTTTTGAGCGCCGCAACCAACAGTTGAATGCGCGCATCACCGCCATTGAAGGCGTGCATGAGGCGGTGGCGCATTTGCACGATCACTGCCAAGGCCGCATTGCTGTGGCTTCTGGCGCCGACCGTTTCAAGGTCGAGATGATGCTGAAAAAAGTGGGGCTTGACGCTTTTTTTGAGGGTCGCATTTTCAGTGGCCACGAAATGCCCCGCAGCAAACCCTACCCCGATGTTTACTTGGCCGCCGCGGCGCATTTGCAGGCCGATCCGGCGCGCTGTTTGGTGGTCGAAGACACCACCGTGGGCATTGCGGCGGGCATCGCGGCAGGTGCAACGGTCTGGGCTTTTGCGGCCCCACCGGCGCCCCACGCGCCCTTGCTGCAAGCTGGCGCAGCGCAGGTCTTCACCCACATGAGCCAGTTGCGTTTGGACTGAAACGCCAGGCCCTAAGTTTGGGGCTGGGCGCGAAAAGCTTCGGGGGATTGGCCCGTCCAGCTTTTGAATGCCCGAATGAAACTCTTTTCACTTTGAAACCCCACCTCGGCCGCGATCTGCTTGAGGGGCTTGGGGGTGCGCAACAGCAGGCTGCGCGCACGTTGCTGACGCACGCTGTCTTTGAGTTGTTGCAGGCTGGCGCCTTCCTCGCTCAGTTGGCGGTGCAAGGTGCGCGAGGACAGGTTCAGCCACGCGGCTAAATCATCGGCGTTGCGGCAGTGCTCGGGGTGTTCGGCCAGGGCTTGGCGCACCTTTTCCACCAGCAAACGGTCGCGCCGGTAAGGGCGAACCGTGAGCAACAGGGCCCGTTGCAGCATGCGTTGCAAGGCGGCCTCGTCGCGGCGCAGTGGCAACTGAAGATAGCCCGCGTCAAAACTCAGGCGGCTGAAAGGGGCTTCAAATTCAATCGGTCCATCAAACAGCACCGGGTAGCTGTCCGCGTGGGCCGGCGGTGCGAAGTGCAGCTGCGTGCCGGCCAAAGGGATGCGTGAGTCGGTCAGCCAGCAAGCCACCCCCAAGGCATTGCGCAGCACCGACACGCTGCAAAATTCGCGCAACTCGTTCAGGTCGGTTTGCTCATGCAGCGCCACATGGGCCAGCCCGTCGGCGGTGGTCAACTCGAGTCGAATGTCGTCGGTCAACAAATTGTGGTGGCGGCACCAACGGGCTAGGGCGACCCCCAAAGTGGGCGCGGTGAGCGATGCGCGCACCAACATGCCGTAACTGCCCCAAGGCAAGCGGCGGCGAAACCACCCCAGCGCCTCGTCATCCAACTCGCGCATGGCGGCCTCGCTCATCCACTCCATTTGCAAAGCGGTGACGCGTGCGCCGGCTTTTTTAAGTAAATTTGGCGTAATTTGTGCCTTTTGCAAGGCGGCTTCAGGGCTCAGGCCGCGTCGCTCATAAGCCTTCACCATGGCCTTAATAAAGGCGATGGGCGTCTCGGCGCGAGAGGGGGGTGGGGTGGGCGGCATACAGGGGGTTATTTTGGCAGGATTTGCAACCCTCGTGGCGGAGTGATTGGGGCAATGGCGGCTTATGCTGGCGGCTGTATGCCAATGCACGGGACCCCACCATGACTGTTTTGACAACCCAACTCAACCCACGCTCTGCCGAGTTTGCGGCCAATGCCGCTGCCATGCGTGGCTTGGTCGATGACCTGCGTGCGCACCTCGAGCGCATTGCTTTGGGCGGAGGCGAAGCCCCTCGCGCCAAACACACTGCGCGGGGCAAGCTGTTGCCACGCGACCGGGTGCAAATGTTGCTCGATCCGGGCACCCCATTTTTAGAAGTCGCCCCGCTGGCGGCGCTCAACATGTACAACAACGATGCCCCCAGCGCAGGGGTGATCGTGGGTGTGGGCCGTGTGAGTGGGGTGGACTGCATGATCGTCTGCAACGATGCCACGGTGAAGGGCGGCACCTATTACCCCATGACGGTGAAAAAGCACCTTCGGGCGCAAGAGATCGCGCAGCAAAACCACTTGCCCTGCATTTACTTGGTGGACTCGGGTGGGGCCAACTTGCCCAACCAAGACGAGGTCTTTCCAGACCGCGACCACTTCGGCCGCATTTTTTACAACCAAGCCAACATGAGCGCCTTGGGCATTGCGCAAATTGCGGTGGTGATGGGCAGTTGCACTGCGGGTGGTGCGTATGTGCCAGCTATGAGCGATGAAACCATCATCGTCAAAAACCAAGGCACCATCTTTTTGGGTGGACCGCCTTTGGTGAAAGCGGCCACTGGCGAAGTGGTGAGCGCCGAAGACCTGGGCGGTGGCGATGTGCACACCCGGTTGTCGGGTGTGGCCGACCACCTGGCGCAAAACGATGTGCATGCACTGGCCTTGGCCCGCAGTGCGGTGAAAAACCTGAACGCACAAAAGGCGCCCAATATCGCCACGCACCCCCCCGTGCCGCCGCAATACGATGCGCACGAGTTGTATGGTGTGATTCCTACCGACACGCGCAAGCCTTTTGATGTGCGCGAAATCATTGCCCGCATTGTCGATGGCTCAGACTTTGACGAATTCAAATCGCGCTTTGGCACCACGCTGGTGTGCGGTTTTGCCCGCATCGAGGGCATGCCGGTCGGCATCATTGCCAACAACGGCATCTTGTTCAGCGAGTCGGCACTCAAAGGGGCGCACTTCATTGAGTTGTGCTGCCAACGCAAAATTCCGTTGGTGTTTTTGCAAAACATCACCGGCTTTATGGTCGGGCGCAAATACGAAAACGAAGGCATCGCGCGCAACGGCGCCAAGATGGTCACGGCCGTTGCCACAGCGGCGGTGCCCAAGTTCACCATCATCATTGGCGGCAGTTTTGGCGCTGGCAACTACGGCATGT
The DNA here is from genome assembly GCA_041179665.1 of Pseudomonadota bacterium. Lineage (GTDB taxonomy): Bacteria > Pseudomonadota > Gammaproteobacteria > Burkholderiales > Burkholderiaceae_C > Limnohabitans_A. The sequence continues at coordinate 1,414 of JBEGTA010000214.1, read as the reverse complement.
GCGGTCGCGCCTTCGGCCCCCGTTTCTTGTGGATGTGGCCCAACGCCCGCATCAGCGTCATGGGTGGCGAGCAAGCCGCAAGCGTGCTGGCCACCGTCAAGCGCGATGGCATTGAGGGCAAGGGCGGTCAGTGGAGCGTGGAGGAAGAAGAGGCCTTCAAAGCCCCGATCAAGCAGCAATACGAAGACCAGGGCCACCCGTATTACGCCACGGCGCGCCTGTGGGACGACGGGGTGATTGACCCCGCAGACACCCGCCGCGTGTTGGCGTTGGGGCTGTCGGCCTCGCTCAACACACCCGTCGCCGAGACCCGGTTTGGCTTGTTCCGCATGTGAGGTGACCGCATGAGTGCTCTGACGATGTCTGTCCAAGCGGGTGTGCAAACCATCACGCTGTCGCGCCCCGACGTGCGCAACGCCTTCAATGACGAGGTGATTGCCGAGTTAAAAAATGCTTTTTTGGCAGTGGCGCACAACAGCGAAGTGCGCTGCGTGGTGTTGGCCGCCGAGGGCCCTGCCTTTTGTGCCGGTGCCGACCTGAACTGGATGCGCCGCATGGCCGATTACACCCACGCAGAAAACCTGGCCGATGCGGGTGAGTTGGCGGCCATGTTGAGCGCCATTTACAGCTGCCCCAAGCCCACCATCGCGCGGGTACAGGGCGATGTGGTCGCTGGTGGCGTGGGCCTGATCGCGGCCTGCGACATGGTGGTCAGCGTGGACACGGCGCATTTTTGCCTGAGCGAAGTCAAGTTGGGCTTGATTCCGGCCACCATCAGCCCTTATGTCGTTCGGGCCATGGGCGCACGCGCGGCCCACCGTTACTTTTTAACCGCCGAGCGGTTTGATGCGCACGAGGCGCACCGCATTGGCTTGGTACACGAGGTGGTCAGCCCCGAGGCGTTGGATGCCCAAGTGGCCGAGTGGGTGCGCGCGTTGGTCAGCGCAAGCCCCAACGCCGTCAAGGCTTGCAAAAAGTTGTTGCACGACGTGGCCGAGCGCGAGATCAACGCCACCTTGATTCGCCAAACGGTCGAGGGCATCGCCGATATTCGCGCCAGCAGCGAGGGCAAAGAGGGCGTGCAGTCCTTTTTGCAAAAACGCAAACCCAATTGGTTGGTCTGAGGAAAAAACATGTTCACCAAAATTCTGATTGCCAACCGTGGCGAAATCGCTTGCCGTGTGGCTGCTACGGCCCGTCGCATGGGCATCAAAACCGTGGCGGTCTACTCTGACGCTGACGCGGGCGCCAAACACGTGCAAGCCTGTGACGAGGCCGTGCACGTGGGCGGCTCGGCCCCCAAAGACAGCTATTTGCGCTGGGAGCGCATTTTGCAAGCCGCCCAAGACACCGGGGCGCAAGCGGTGCATCCGGGCTATGGTTTTTTGAGCGAGAACGAAGACTTTGCCAAGGC
>JBEGTA010000213.1:0-7900 GCA_041179665.1 Pseudomonadota bacterium | reverse complement strand
GTTCGGGCACTGAAACTGCCGGCTTTGCAGAAGGCAGCGGGGCTTGCGCCGGCACTGCCTGCACCGTCATTGCCTGCCCCGCCACTGCCTGCGCCGTCATTGCCTGCGCCGCCAGAGGGCCGATTGGCGCCACGACCAGCACCAGCACACAAACACCGAGCCAAGATTTCAAGCCGTGTTTCAGCACCAGCAGCGTCATGGCAAGCCCCTCAAGAGCGGCAACAACTTTTGCTGCACCACCTCGGGCGTTAAGGCTCCGGCATGCTTGAAGCGGACCACACCATCACGGTCAATCAAATAGGTTTCAGGCAAGCCATAAACACCAAAGTCCATGCCCACCCGGCCGTCCATGTCCATCAGGTTTTGACCAAAGGCTTGGCCATTTTTTTGCAACCAGGCTTGGCTGCGCAGTCTGGCTTTTTGCAGCGACTCGGGACTTTGTGTCGCTTGCCCCGACAACTCTGAAGCCTGCAATTCTTTGTAGTTGATGCCCACCATCTGCAGCCCGGGTTGGCGCGAAAGGGCCAGCAAAATCGGGTGCTCATCTTTGCACCCAGCGCACCATGTGGCCCAAAAATTGACCAAAGTGAGCTGCCCCTTGAAGGCCGCGGTGCTGACGCTCTGCGCCGCGTCTATGCTGGGCAATTGAAAAACAGGCGCAGGCCGCCCAATGAGCGGAGACGGAATTTCTTGGGGGTTGCGGTTCAGCCCCACCGCCAAAAAAACCACCATGCCCAGAAACAACACCAAAGGCAAAAAGACCCAGCGCGGCATGCGCTGAGGTGCTGCAGTGGTTTGCGGCGTACTCATAGCCAATCACCCATAACTCATGACACATGACGCATGACTCATGACCGAGCCCCCAGACCGGACGCAGCCACTTGCGTTGTCACCGGAGTTGCCACTGAACCCGTGACTGACCCCATTCCGACAGCCGCAGAACGCGCAACCTGGACCTGCCGGTAGCGCCGATCCCACGCTGCCAGCACACCGCCCAGCACCATGAACACCGCGCCCAGCCAGATCCACGAAACGTAAGGCTTGTGGTAGACGCGGAAGCTCCACTGCACGGGCTCACCCGCCAAAGGTTCGCCCAACGACACATAGCGGTCGCGCCACAAATTGCGGTCAATCGCCGCCTCGGTCATGGGCATGGCGCTCGAGACATATCGGCGCTTTTCGGGTTGCAAAGTACCGACCATTTTTTCTTCGCCGGGCGCGCCCTCAAACATCTTGAGCTGCGCACGCAAGGCCAAATAGTTCGGCCCCAAATGGTTGTCCACACTGACCAACTGGTAACGCACTCCCGCCACAGTGACCGCATCGCCCAAGCCCAAACGCACATCGCGCTCAACTTGAAACGACTTGACCCCTGTGATGCCCAGCACCAACACAGCCACACCCCAGTGCGCCACTTGCATGCCCCACCACGCCAGCCCCGGTGACCCGGGCAAACGCAGGCGCTGCGCCATTTGCCAAGCCCCCGACAACACAATCCAGCCACCCAGCGTGCCGCCCATCACCGTGAGCCAACCGCCACTACGGGTCGTCGCGCTGGCTTCGCCGTTGGGTGCGCCGCCCCAAGTGGCCCACGCGCTGGCCAACAGCAGCGCCAAGGCACCGGGCACCAGCACCGCGCGCAATGCGCCCCAACGCGCCACATGCCAAGGCACCACCGTGCCCGGCACCATGGCCAGCAGCAGCGGCACCATGAGCGGCACAAACACGCGGTCAAAATACGGCGGCCCAACCGACAACTTGCCCAAGTTCAGCGCGTCAATGATGAGCGGGTACAAGGTGCCCAACAACACGGCCGCCATGGCCACCACCAACAGCACACTGTTGAGCAACAAAAACGATTCACGCGAACCTGCCACAGGTTGCGAGGCCTGCCCCCACTGCTGTGCGCGCCAAGCAAACAAAGACAACGAGACGCCCACCACCACGGCCAAAAACAACAAGATAAACAGGCCCCGCCCCGGGTCAGTGGCAAAGGCATGCACCGAGGTCAACACGCCCGAGCGGACCAAGAACGTGCCCAGCAAACTGAGTGAAAAAGCCCCAATGGCCAAGAGCACCGTCCAGGCCTTGAATTGCCCGCGTTTGTCCGTCACCATGAGCGAGTGAATGAGGGCCGTGGCCACCAACCAAGGCATGAGCGAGGCGTTTTCGACCGGGTCCCAAAACCACCAACCGCCCCAGCCCAATTCGTAATAAGCCCACCAAGAACCCAGCGCAATGCCCAGCGTTAAAAATCCCCACGCCGCCACCGTCCAAGGCCGCGCCCAACGCGCCCATGCGGCATCGAGGCGACCCGACAACAAGGCCGACATGGCAAAAGCAAAGGCCACCGACAAACCCACATAACCCATGTAGAGCATGGGCGGGTGAATGACAAGGCCCGGGTCTTGCAACAAGGGCGTCAAATCGCGCCCCTCCAAGGGCGCTGGAAACTGCCGCTCAAAGGGGTTGGACAGCATGAGGATGAAGGCCAAAAAACCGACCGAGACCGCGCCCATCACACCCAGCACTTGCGCCACCATGGCTTGTGGCAAGCGCTTAGAAAACATGGCCACGGCCACAGACCAAAGCGCCAACATCAAAACCCACAGCAACAAGGAGCCCTCGTGTCCGGCCCAAATGGCCGACAAACGGTAAGGGGTGGGCAGCAAGGTGTTGGAGTGGTGGGCCACATATTTCACGCTGAAATCGTGCACATAAAAGGCCTGCCACAGGGCAACAAAAGACACCACAATCAGCACCATTTGCAAGACCGCCAAGGGCCTTGCCAAGGCTTGCCAAGGCGCACGGCGCACCGACAAACTGCCCCACAGCGGCAGCACCGCTTGCGCCAACGCAACCCAGGCCGCCATGATCAAGGCCAAGTGTCCAACTTCAGGCCACATGCCAGCCCCCTTGAAGACACGCGCGTTTCGGTTTCATCGCACCACCGCCGCGCCCAGTCGGGCTTTGGCCGCCTCGTCGAGGGCGTGTTGGGCTTCGGGCGGCATGTAGTTTTCGTCGTGCTTGGCCAGCACCTCGCTGGCCACAAACAGGCGACTGCCGTCCAAGCGGCCTTGCGCCACCACGCCCTTGCCTTCTTTGAACAAATCGGGCAACAGACCCACATAGCGCACCGGCACTTCTTGGTGTGTGTCGGTCACGACAAACTCCACCGCCATGTCTTGCCGCTTGATGCTGCCCACCTTGACCAAGCCCCCCACCCGAAAATGGCCGTCCTTGGGCGCTTCGCCCGCCGCCACCTGCGTCGGCGTGAAAAAGAACACAAGGTTGCTTTGAAAAGCGTTCAACACAAAAAAGGCCGCGCCGCACAACAGCAGCAAACCCAAGCCAATGCCCAACAAGCGCTTGTGGCGAGATTTCATGCGGCCCCTCCGGTGTCGTTGTCTTGCGCGGCATCCATCACTTCGCATACCGCATCAAGGGCCTGAACGCGGGCCATGCGCACCCACAGCACCTCCAGCACCAGCAGCGCGGCTGTCACGCCCACACTGCCCCACACATACACGGCATAACCGCCCATGGCCCAAAACTCGGTGGCACTCGACCAGATCATTCGGCACCTCTCTGGGCCCGATGCGTCAGCACCTCGGGCAGTTGCTGCACCCAAACGGCATGGCTTTCACGCCACAAGATCAGGCTGCGGACACGCCACAGCGCGATCGCCACCGCATACAACCAAATCGCCAGACTCATCAGCAACATGCCGGTCAGCATGATGCTGGCCATGCGCGGCGATTGTGTGAGCGACACGGATGCGCCCTGGTGCAAGGTGTTCCACCACTTCACTGAAAAATAAATGATGGGCACATTCACCGCACCCACCAAGGCCACCAAGGCGCCCGCGCGGTCTGAGCGGCGTGGATCTTCGATGGCCGAGGTCAACGCGATGTAACCCAAATACAAAAACAGCAAGATCAGCATCGAGGTCAAACGGGCGTCCCACACCCAATAGGTGCCCCACATGGGTTTGCCCCACAAGGCACCGGTCCACAACGACAAGAACGCGAGCAACGCCCCAGTGGGGGCCAACGCTCGCGTCATCAAACCCGACAAGCGCGTGTTGAAGACCCAGCCCAACAAACTCCAAAACGCCATGGCCAAGTAAATGATCATGGCCATCCAAGACACCGGCACATGGACATAAATGATGCGGTAGGCCTGCCCCTGCTGCGCATCGGACGGCGCCAGCATGAAGCCCACCCACAAACCGGCCAAGGCCAACACACTGGCCATGCACGCAAGCCACGGCCACAGCCGACCGGCCAAGTGGTAAAAATGTTGGGGGGCGGCGTAATGAAAGAGCTTCATGGCGGCAGGCTTCATTCGAGCGCCAAGCGCAAAGCGGCCGCACACGCCCACGGGCTGAGTGCCGCTGCGCCGCACAACAGTGCCAGCAACACCGAGACATGGGCCTCGGCGCCCAATCCGCGCATTTGCGCGTCCACAGCGCCCGTGCCAAACACCAGCACGGGCACATACAGCGGCAACAACAACAGCGACTGCAACACGCCACCACCGCGCAGCCCCAAAGTCAACGCCGCACCAATGGCCCCCAACAACGACAGCACGGGCGTACCGATCAACAGCGTCAAGACCAACATGCCCAAGGCTTCAGAGGCCAAGCCAAACTGCACGCCGAGCAGCGGCGACAACAGCACCAATGGCAACCCCGCGACCAACCAATGGGCACACAACTTGGCCGCCACCACCCAAGACAGCGGGGCCGCGGACAAGGCCAATTGCTCGAGGCTGCCATCTTGGTAATCGGCATCAAACAAGCGGCCCAAACTCAACATGCTCGACAACAAAGCCGCCACCCACAGCACGCCGGGGCCAATCAGCCGCAGAGTGGCGGGCTCAGGGCCAATCGCCAGTGGAAACAAAGCGGCCACCACCACCAAAAAAAACACCGCGCCCAACCATTCTGATTTGCGCCGAAATGCCAGCTGTAGGTCGCGCCGAATGACGCCCCGAACGGCCAGCCAAGCGCTGGGCCTGTCTGGTGCACACGCCGGTGCTGTGAGCACATTGGCCTTCATGGATGGCCGGCCTCGCGGCCGGGTGGCAGAAGGCTGGCCTCGCGGCCGGGTGGCAGAAGGCCGGCCTCGCGGCCGAGGGGCAGCCTGGCGCCGGGGCCTTTGAGCTGCACATCGTGGTGGCTGGTCATGACCAAAGCACCGCCTGCATCCACGTGCGATTGCAGCAGTGCGCGGGCCGTGACGGTGGCATGTGCGTCCAAACCCACCAAGGGTTCGTCCAGCACCCACAGCCGGGCGCGGCTGTTGCGCAAACGCGCCAAGGCCACGCTCTGGCGCTGGCCTTGCGACAAAACACGCACGGGCAAATGGGCGCGACTTTGCAGGCCCTGAGCGGCCAACGCCTGCAAGGCTTGATCGCGGCTCAAGGGCAAGCCGCTCACTTCTGCGTCAAAGCACAAATTGTCACAAGCACTCATGTCGGGCTTGAGGCCGAGCGCATGGCCGATGTAATGCAACACCGAGCGGTCGGGGCTTGAGGCAGAAGCAGAAGCAGAAGCAGAAGCAGAGGCAGAGGCTGTGCCGATAGAGCTGGGGTCTGGCGCGGGCCAAATGACTTGGCCGCGTGTGGCCGGGGCGAGGCCACACAAAATGCGCAACAAGCTGGTTTTGCCGCAACCGTTGCCGCCTTCAATGTGCAACCAACTGCCTGACGGAACAGAAAAGCTGACGCCTTCGAACAGGGTCCGCTGGGCCTTTTGGCAGGCCAAGTCCATCGCAGTGAGCACCCAAGACGCCATGAAAAGGCTTTCTGGTCGGTTGAAGACAATCCAAAGTGTAACGATAGATTGACACTTTGTGTTTGAAAGCCTTCACATATTCTGGCAAATCAGGGTAAGCCCTAGCTTTATTGTCTTTCGAGGCAAAAAAAACCGCCCGAGGGCGGTTTTCAAACTCCGACAGAGCCGCCGCAGGTTTTACCCTGCTGCGGCCAAGCGTCACATCAGGCCGATCAGGCCTTCTTGGCCCAAGCCGAGCACCAGGCTTTGGCAGACACTTGCTTGCCAGCAAACAAGGGGCAACCGCCTGAAGCGGCACCGGCCTTGCCTTGGTACAAGGCGCAATTGGCGCAGTTGGAGCCTGCGACAAATTTGGGGTTCTTGGCTTTGTCAACCTTGGTGCCGTCGGCTTTGTAGGCCAAACCGGCAGCTTGGGGGTCTTTTTCATCGACCATGGCTTGAGCAGTGGCTTCGCTCATCGCCATCACGGCCGTGGCTGCGGTGGCCACTTGCATCATGAAAACACGGCGATTGGAAGAGGATGGGACAAAACGGGACATGGACAGCTCCAAAACAGGTTGCCAGGAAATACTGGATAGTTCATTGTGCGTCACCTCAGTCACTTTGTCATCAAAAACGAGATACTTGATAAATTCACACAGGAATACCCGCATGCAAATTGTCAACCGAGATGGACACTCCGTGTCAAAATGCGGCGCACCCCCACCGCTGTTTCACAAAGGCTGACATGTCTCAACTGCTCCTTGGTTTGGTCTTGTTCTTAGGCATCCATTCGCTGCAAAGTGTCGCCCCCCAAGTGCGTCAAAACGCCATCGACCGTCTGGGTGCGTTGGGCTTCAAGGGCCTCTACACGGCCTTTTCTTTGCTGGGCTTGGTGCTGTTGGTGCAAGGCTACGGCCAAGCACGGCTTGAGCCCGTGGTGGTGTGGACCCCCGTGCATGGCATGCAACACGCCACCCTCTTGTTGATGTGGCTGGCCATGGTGCTGTTGGTGGCCACCTATGTCCCGGGCAACCACCTGAAAGCCAAACTGCGCCATCCCATGACGCTGTCGGTCAAGGTGTGGGCACTGGGCCATTTGTTGTCGAATGGCAACTTGGCCGATGTGCTGTTGTTTGGTGGTTTTTTGGTGTGGTCGGTGTTGGTCTTCCGCGCCGCACGACAACGCGACCGCATGCAGATGCGCAGCGCCCCTGAGGGCAGACTGATGAGCACATTGCTCACGGTGTTGTTGGGCACAGGCCTTTGGGCGGTGTTTGCCATGGGCGGTTTGCATCTTTGGTTGGTGGGCGTGGCCCCCTTCACACGCGCAGTCTGAGCGCGTCACCGCTGTGCGGGAAGCCCCTCACCACGCACTCAGCACGCCGCAGGTCGAAGCGGCCCCCGCGCGCAAGTTGTGCACCGACTGCGGGCTGTCACGCACCGCTGAGCCCAAGCGCTGTGGGCAAGCCTGCCAATTCATCCAACCCGATTACCCGGGGCTTGAACAACGCACCCATGGCCGCCAGAGGCAGCAAGACAGCGCCTCGCAAAAAGCACAAGCGGACGAGCTTTTTTTTGGGCCCTATCAGCAAATTTTGAGTGCGCGCTTAGAGCCGCCCAGCACAGGCGCACAGTGGACCGGCATCACCACGCGACTGGCCGAAGTGCTGCTGGAAAAAGGCTTGGTGGATGCCGTGATTGCGATGGCGGCCGACCCGCACGACCGCTGGCGCCCTCGCCCGGTGTTGGTCACTCGGGCCGAAGACATGGCGAAGTGCCGCGGCATGCGCATGGGCTATGCCCCGCTGTTGAGTTTGGTCGAGCCGGCGTTGGCGCAAGGTCACAAACGCTTGGCAGTGATCGGTATTCCTTGCCAAATTTATGCCCTGCGCGCCATTCAGCCGCAACTCGAGCGCGAGCAAGGCCTGCAGCAGTTGTATGTGATTGGCACGCCCTGCTCGGACAACACCACCACCGAAAATTTTCACCAGTTTTTGGGCTTGATTTCTGACCGCCCGCAAGACATCAGCTATGTCGAGTTTCGCGCCGACTACAAAGTGGAGGTGCGCACCGACCAAGGCGGCAAACGCTTGATTCCGTTTTTGAATCTGCCGCTGT